>CAZSPM010000282.1:0-3809 GCA_964608785.1 uncultured Eubacteriales bacterium | reverse complement strand
ATGATTTCCAGTTCTGTGTCCATGCGATTGGAGACCGAGCGAACCAAGAAACCTTAAATATATTTGAGGAAGCGTTCAAATCACACCCTGAAAAGAGACGTCTCCGCTGGCGCATTGAACATTCTCAGCACTTGCACCCTAATGATATCCCTCGGTTCGGTCAATTAGGTGTGATTGCCTCCATGCAGGGAATTCACTGCACCTCTGACGGGCCATGGGTGCTCAAGCGATTGGGAGAGAAAAGGGCTGAAGAAGGGGCCTATGTATGGCAGAAACTCATGAAATCAGGAGCAGTCATCTGCAATGGAACCGATGCTCCAGTTGAAGATGTGGATCCCGTTGCTTCTTTTTATGCTACAGTCACTCGAAAAATGAAGGATGGGACAGTCTTTTATCCAGACCAGCGGATGAGCAGAGAGGAGGCTTTACGTTCCTACACTATTAATTGTGCCTACGCGGCCTTTCAGGAGGATATCCTGGGATCGCTTAAACCGGGCAAACTGGCTGATATTACTGTGCTTTCTAAGGATGTTATGACAGTTCCTGATGATGAAATCCTGAGCACTGAGGTTCTTTACACTATTGTCGGCGGGAAGGTACTTTACCAGAAGTAGCTCCTGCTTTTCAATTCCTTCTTTTTGGATTCAGGTTTTATGCGATACTTTTCAAACCATGCCCTGAGATAAAGCTGCTGTAACATCCTGTGAGAGGAGCGCCTCCAGCCATGATATTCATCAGGCATGCGCACAAGAAGAGTATCCTTTTTGAGCATCTTTAAGGCCCGGTAGTACTCTTCACTTTGGCTCATGGGGGTTCTTAGGTCTGCCTCCCCTGTCATGACCATTGTTGGTGTGGTTACATTTTTGACATAATGGAGAGGAGAGCGCACAGCATATTCCTCAGGGTCTTCCCAAGGGAATTTTTTAAACTGCCTGTACCAGCCGTGTCCGTCGGTTGTTCCTACGAAGGAATGCCAATTGATAACAGGTCTCATGGATACGGCAGCCCTGAAGCGATCTGTATGTCCGACCAGCCATGCGGTTAAAACTCCGCCACCGCTTCCCCCACACACAAACAGGTTTTCCTCGTCTATGAAGCCTTTGACTATAGCGGCATCTATACCAGCTAGTAAATCGTCGCCGTCTTTTCCAGGATAAGAAAATTGAATACCATTGACAAAATCCTGACCATAGCCGGTGCTTCCCCTTGGATTCATGTACAAAACAGCATACCCGTTTGCAGCAAAGTTCTGCCAGGCCCAGTTGAAACGGACTGTATACATGGCCCAGGGGCCACCGTGAATCCAGAGAAGCAGAGGATATTTTTTGTTGGGAGCAATTTCAGCTGGTTTGATAAGCCATCCCTGCAGGTCAAGTCCGTCCGGAGATTTAAACCACATCTCCTCCGCTTTACCGAGCTTTACGTTGGCCAGCACATCTTCGTTGACATCAACAAGCTTTTGGATGTTGGCCGGGTTTTGAAGGTTGAAAGTTACAAGGTAGCCAGGATTGTAAAAGGTGGATCGTGTGGTCGCTACTTGACCATTCTTGGCTATCGACAATCCCGATAAATAATGGACACCTTCGGTAATTTTTTTGATCTTTCCGCTCGCAGAAACGAAATAAATGTTAGATTCTCCCTTTTCACGCATTAAATAGTAGACTCCAGAACTGTCCAGAGCCCAGGTAATGCTTGAGGGCGAATTCGGTAAGTTACCCGCAAGAAGGCGTTTTCTTCCTCCGCTTATATCCATGAGATAAAGGGAGGAGAGATGGCTGGTATAATTTTTATCGTCATAGCCTGTATAGACAATCCATTTTGCGTCAGGTGATATCCGTGCCCCCCTATCCGGACCTTTCCGCTCGGTCAAAGTCTTTATCTCCAGAGTTTCGAGATCGACTGAATAGATCTCAGAATCACCTCGCAAGTATGCAGCATTTGGCTTGCGAATGGCACTGAAATAAATTTTAGTGCCATCTGCTGACCATTGAGGATCGCTGTGAGAATAATCTCCAGATGTTAATTGCCTGGGTGTGCCTCCAAGCTCTGCATCGAGGATAAAAATATGAGCATGTCCTTTCGGAGTTGGTCCTCTTCCGTCTCTTCTCCATGATAGTCTGTCAATGATCACAGCCGGTTTTGCCCATTTCGCTCCCTTTGGTCTTTTGGGAAGTTTTACAGGTAAAATTGGTTTGGTGTCGGGGATAAATAAAGTAAACGCCAGCATTTTTCCATCAGGAGACCATCTTAAATTACCTGGTGGACGCTCGAGATGCGTAAGCTGAGCGACTTCTCGTGTGTCCAACCATAGTACGTGAATCTGAGTCGTCTCATCCCTGTCAGAGAGAAACGCAATCTTTTTTCCGTCAGGTGACCAGACAGGAGAAAAATCTCTCCAGTTTCCATGGGTCAGCTCTCGAACACGCGTTCCTTCTTTATCCACTATCCAAAGATTGCTCCTGGAACGGTCATTCATCTTATCGACCCAGCCGCGTGTGAAAAGTATTTGTTTCCCATCTGGTGAGATATTGGGGCTTCCGATGGATTCCATCTCCATGTAAGTTTCCATATCAAGCAGCTTGTAATTTTTCTGTTTAGCAAAAGTTGTCCCTAATCCTGCAATTAATAGGAGCAGATTGACCACAATGAGTTTCTCAATTTTGTTCCTCATAATAACCTCCTTTTTATCTTATGTGGGGCTTGATGATTGTGAGGATTTGATTCACCAAACCCGAAACATTATTGTGTAGGGGCTTGATTTATCAAGCCCACCTTTAAGCTTGTTTTTGTCCAATATAATAATAGATTTATAGTCACTCTAATAATCTAAAACTAATTTTTTTCCTGCTCCCATTTTAACAAAATCCGAGCCATACACTTCTTTGAATATTTCGATCGCTCTATCGCCGGTACAGTGTGTTGCCCCCACTTTCATAACTCCGAGGTCTTTAAACTGGTTGATGATTTCTCTGAGTTCGCTTTCAGATTTGTTCAGCAGATGAAATCCTCCGAATACGAGATAGATATTTTTATCCAAAACCTCTTTGGCCCTCTTAACAATATCCACGATTCCCGGATGGGCGCATCCAGTTATGACAATTAATCCTTTATTTGTATTTAATACAAGAGCTTGTTCTTTGATTTCAATTCCCATTTCTCCAGTCGAAAAAACATCTTTACATATCTCAACGGGCTTGTCTACGCTGATAGTTTTCGCTCCTTTTTGTTCCACTGTTTTGAAAAACCATTCTGGAAAGGAGGCAGGGATATACACTGAAACACTGCTGTTCGCAGTCAAAAAACTGGAAAGTCCTCCTGTATGATCGCCATGGTTATGAGAAATGGCCACAACTTCGATGTCTTTTAGGTTCACATTCAGCTGGCCAATGTTGTGAAAAAAAATATCGCTTTTTGTGCCTGTGTCAAACAAAATAGTTTTTTCTGTGCCTTTGATAATGCATGAAAAACCCCAATCTGTTTTTAGACCCTCGCTATAATGATAATTGTCATAAAGAATTGTCATTTCAATTTCCTTCGCTTCAAGGGCAGGAGGATTGGCAAGCAAATTAGAAATTAAGGCTAAAAGGAATAATAAAGCAGAAATTTTTTTCATGACTTCTCTTAACTCACATTTATAAATATATTAATATATTTGGCTCTTCTCCCATTTAGTTTATGAAAAATCTTTCTTATCCTTTCGTCATTCCTGCTTGCGCAGGAATGACAACTTGCCTTCTTACTCCGTCATGACTTTCAACTAACCTGAATAATTCATAAAAAAAGCTGTTTCCCTTCATAACGTATTGATA
>CAZSPM010000281.1:0-3817 GCA_964608785.1 uncultured Eubacteriales bacterium | reverse complement strand
GATAGGATTTCTGCGTTTGATATCCTTTCTCCTTCTTGAAGGAAGCGGCCTTCCGATTCTCGAACTTTCCCTGTTCGCATGAAAAAAACATAAAGGGCCACCTTTTCTTTTTTCCTTGAGAAGCCAAATATATCTTGGTTTTCCTTTTTGACCGATATGAACTTGGGTTTCTCTTTGATCTGCTCGATTGTATATATAAGATCTCTCCAGTGTGCGGCCAGCTCGTATTCCTTAAGAGCCGCGGCAGCGTTCATTTTTTTGGTTAATACTCTTAATAATTTTTCAGTTTTTCCTTCCAAAAAAAGGAGTGCATTCTCAGTGCTTTCTCTGTAGTCTGATTCTGAAATGTAGTCCACGCAGGGCGCAGAGCACAGCTTCATGTCGTATTCAAGGCAAGGTCTTTTTCTTTTCCCTGGCACAGCTTCCTTACAGGTTCTGACACCGAAGTATTTGGTAATAAGTTGGATCGTCTTTCGAGCTTGGTGGGCTGGACTGAAGGGTCCGAAGTATCTGGCGTCATCAGATTCGACTCTTCGTGTGAAGTAGATTCCGGGGAATTTTTCCTGAAGTGTTAACTTCAGTAAGGGAAAAGTTTTGTCATCTTTAAGCCTGAGATTAAACTTAGGCTGGTATTGCTGGATGAAATTGTTTTCAAGGAAGCTGGCTTCTTTTTCGGATTCAGTCAGGACAAAATCGATGCTCTTTGTTTCAGAGACAAGATTTTTTGTTTTTGGGTCAGGAGTCGGCTGAGTATAAGACCTGACCCTGTTCCTCAAAGATCGAGCTTTGCCGATGTAAATAATCTCATTTTTCTTGTTTTTTAGGAAATAAACACCTGGTTTTTGAGGAAGTTTTTCAATTTTTGCTTTTAAATTGCTCTTCATTCTAGAGACCGATCTCTAATTCCCTTTTTTTCAATTTTGTGAGTTCGTCGCGCAGTTTCGCCGCTTTTTCGAACTCCAAGTTTCTCGCTGCTTCTTTCATCAATTTTTCTAGTTTTTCCATTTTCTGTATTCTTTGTTTAGGAGAAAAATATATATCTTTATCTTCAGAAATTCGAGTGTAGTCAAAATAATCCCTCTCATATATGCTGGTTAAAACTTCATCTATTCTTTTTTTGATGGACTGGGGAGTAATTCTGTTTTTTTCATTATACTCTTCTTGAATTTTTCTCCTTCTGTTGGTCTCAGCGATAGCATTTTTCATGGAGTCTGTGGCGGTGTCCGCATAGAGGATGGCTTTACCAGAGACGTTTCTGGCAGCCCGCCCGAATGTCTGGATGAGTGAGCTTGTCGAGCGTAGAAAACCCTCTTTATCGGCGTCCAAAATGGCCACCAGCGACACTTCTGGCAAATCGAGCCCTTCCCTCAGAAGGTTTATGCCGATTAGAGTATCAAACTTTCCTTTTCTCAGGTCTCTCAAAATTTTCACCCTGTCCAGAGTTTCGATTTCAGAATGAAGGTAGCGAACTCGGAGTCCAAGTTCATGATAATAACGAGTCAGGTTTTCAGCCATTTTTTTAGTGAGAGTCGTGACCAAAGTTCTCTCGGCCCTATCAGCTCTTTTTTCGATCTCGGCCATCAAATCGTCGATTTGGCCTTTTATAGGGCGGATTTCGATTTCAGGATCTGTTAGACCAGTGGGCCTTATGATTTGTTCCACAACTTTTTTCCTGGATTTTCTTAGCTCATAAGAGCCTGGAGTTGCAGAGACATAGAGGACTTGTTGGACTCTGCTTTCATACTCCTGAAAATTCAAAGGTCGGTTGTCCAGTGCAGAGGGGAGTCGGAAGCCGTGTTCAACAAGAGTCTTCTTCCGGGAGCGGTCTCCGTTATACATCCCGCCAATCTGAGGGATAGTGACGTGGGATTCATCGATGATTGTCAGAAAATCAGAGGGGAAGTAATGCAGAAGAGTGTATGGTGGCTCTCCTGGATTTCGAAGGCTGAGATACAGGGAGTAATTTTCTATCCCTGGGCAATAGCCGAATTCCCTCAGCATTTCTAGGTCAAAGAGAGTCCTTTCTTCGATTCTTTCGGCTTCGATGAGTTTTCCCTGTTTATTGAAAAAAGCAATTCTTTCTTCAAGCTCTTTTTCGATGCTCTCGATAGTGTAATCAAGGACATCCCGAGGTGTTGAGAAAAAGGTTCTTGGATAGATGATGATTTTATCATATGAATCCAGAATTTTTCCTAGCAGGGGGTCTATGGAAGAGATTTTCTTTATTTTGTTTTCATCGATTTCAATCCTGTAGGCGAAATCTTCGTAAGAGGGAAAAATTTCGATGACATCCCCCCTCACTCGAAAAGCACCTCTTCTCAAATCAGATTCTTCCCTTTCATATTGGATGTCGACAAGGTTTTCAAGAATTTTTTTCCTCTTGATTGTCTGATTTTTCTCAAGAAGGAAGCTCATAGAGCGGTACGTCTGAGGAGAACCTATGCCATATATGCAGGAGACAGATGCAACGATGATAACATCCCTTCTTTGGAAAAGAGCATTTGAGGCACAAAGCCTTAGGCGGTCGATTTCATCGTTGATCGTGGCTTCCTTGGCAATGTACATGTTAGAAGCCGGGATAAAGGCTTCAGGTTGGTAATAGTCGTAATAACTGACAAAATATTCAACGGAGTTCTCGGGAAAGAAGCGCCTGAATTCCTGGTAAAGTTGAGCAGCTAGGGTCTTATTATGGGAGATAACAAGAACAGGTCTTTTGGCCTTTTCGATAATGTTGGCTATGGTAAAAGTTTTTCCTGAGCCCGTGACTCCCATCAGGACCTGGTGTTTGACTTTTTTCTTCAGGCCTTCGTCAAGCTCCTGGATTGCCTTTGTCTGGTCTCCTTTCGGTTTGAACTCAGAATAGAGCTTGAATTTTTTCATCGGACATATTATAGCAAATTCACCTTTAAAATCCCCCCTGCCAATGATTGATAGTGTAATATTTATGTGATGAGCGGTGAAAAAAATACAAAAGTTAATCTTATGAAGGGAGGCAAAATGAGAAAAATGTTGGGAGTTATGAATCAGGGTGTTTTTATTTCAACTACAAACGGGATAGAAAATGCAAATAGTCTTCAAATTTCGAGTATTTGAGCAATAGGTGTGGTTTTTGTAGATTAGAGGAGTTGCAGATTCATAGCCCAACAGTGTAGGGCGTTATTCAGAAGGCCCCTTATCAACAGTTTTATCTTCTTCTAAGACAATGATTCCATCGTTTTTTTCTTTGGGAGGTAAGATTATTTTGTTGCCTTTTTCCATTTTTACGCTCCCTTTGAATTGCGCTCCGTCCATGATTGAGATTATAGAGGTGCTAATATTGCCGTCCATTTGAGCTTCCTCAGCAATAAACACTTTTCCTGAAGCGAAGATATTTCCTTTGACATTTCCGTTGATGGTAATATTCCTAGCATGAATATCCGCCTCTACTTTCCCTTCTGGTCCTATAAAAAGGTTGCTGTTTCTCAGGTCGATTGTTCCTTGAAATTGCCCTTCAATAATCAAGTTTTCATCTCCGGATAATTCTCCTTTCAGAAAAAGAGACGCTCCGATGCATGCAACTTTCTGGGGCGTATATGCTCTCATGGTTTTTTTTTCGTTTTTATACTTAGATTCTGGATCAGATTTCAGCATTGTACCTCCCCGTTTTCCCAGAAAGTTAAAATCTGATTATAAATTGCGCCCTGAATGATGTCAACTCCACAGATTGTATGGGCATTTTTTATGAATAATCGAGGTTAATCATTGATTAATATTTAATCCTCAACTAAAATTAAAGACCTTTTTCAATAACCTGGATTATTCACGAGTCAAGATTGCT
>CAZSPM010000280.1:0-3828 GCA_964608785.1 uncultured Eubacteriales bacterium | reverse complement strand
AAGGCATTTTTCATGGTTCCAGTCATTGTAGTAAAATCATGGGTCTTCATAGTTGAAAGATGAACGATGTTTTCCCCAATCATCCTTTTTGGAATTTCAATACCCTTTGGGAATATCTCATTGAGGACTCTAATTTTACCTTTCGGTTCATACCTGGTCCATTCCTCGCTTTCATAAAGATGAATATTCCGCAAGCCGTATTTCTGGACCACGGGAAGGTGCTTATTGGCCTTTTCTCCTTTTTTGGCGGAAACAACAACGGTACGGTTGTGGCAGGCATGAATAAGTTCTTTTTTATAGCCGTCATCAATAAGTGTTTTAATAACTCCTTCAAGTTGCCACGGAGTTGTAGAACAAGCCGGATAGTAATAGTGCCAAGAAATATTGATTTTTAAAGCGGTATCTTTATCTTTCGGAAGGCATTTCTGATATTCTGCCAGATTCATTAAATTCTTGAAATCCTCAAGGACTGTCTGCGGAGTTGTTTTTAATACAGCGACTTTTGATCTGGCCATAATTAGCTTTTCGCCAAATAGAGGATAAAAACGACTGAGCCTATCCAGAGCAAGATATCTATCAAAAGGGGCTTATCTTTAATGATGAGCTCTTCAGGGCTCCCTCCTTTTCCCTTTTGATGGATGAGATAGAGATAACGAAAGATCCCGTAAAGAACAAAAGGGATTGACAGGGCCAGGTTTTTTGTTCCGAACTTTTCCAAAGTTTCTCCAGATATTGTGTAGAGGCAGTAGGCAATTAGTGTTGAAGCTGTAACGACGGCAATCATTTGGTCGAGAAGATACGGACTGTATTCCATCAGAATAGGTCGGTGCTCCGAAGCATTCTCTTCTAAAAGAAGAAGCTCATGTCTTCTTTTACTCATCGCTAAGAAAAGTGCCAGCATCACAGTACAGATTAACAGCCAAGAAGAAAGAGGTATCTCAATCACCAAGCCACCTGCTATTACCCGAATGACAAAACCTGCGGCGATAATGAAGACATCAAGGATGACCACATGCTTTAACTTCAATGAATAGGCAAGTTGGAGGATAAAATAAATGAAGGCAGCGATAAAAAAGTATTTATTAAGCCAGAAAGCCAAGAATAAACTGATAAGACTGAGGACAAAAAAAAGTAATAGAGCATGTCTTTTACTAATTTCACCAGAAGCAATGGGTCTTTTGGATTTTTTTGGGTGGAGTTTGTCCTCATCAATGTCATTGAGGTCATTGAGTATATAGAGCGCCCCAGAAAGAATACAAAAAACAAGAAATGCTGCAAATGTCTTTAGAAAAAGCGGTATATCAAAGAACTCCTGGGCAAAAATGATAGCAGCGAAGATGAATAAATTCTTTATCCACTGGGTAGGCCGCATAGATCTGATAACAGCTTGAATTTTCATCTCTCAATCCATTTTTCTTTTTATTTCCGCTATTTTAAAAAAAATCAATCCCAAAGGCAATAGGGAAGAATGGTGTCCCCCTGTATACATCTTGAGATTTGCATACAAAAGGTGTATACAATATAAAAAGTGAATGGACTAAAAAAAAGAAGAGAGCCAAAGTATAGATTTGAGATTTGGGATTCAAATTATTCAAACCTTACTCCATTTTAATTAACTAAGGAGAAAAACAGATGAAACTTTCAAGAAGATTATTGATCTTTGTTTTAGCCATCGGCATGGCCCTTTTTGCCTTTGCTGAAGAAGGAATGTGGCTTCCTCATCAAATGAAAGATCTCAACCTGAGGAAACTGGGACTCAAAATGAACCCAGAAGACCTCTACAAAAAAGACGGAACCGGCCTCATGAGCGCAGTTGTCTATCTCGGAGGTGGGACAGGAGAATTTGTGAGCCATGACGGTCTTATTCTGACAAATCATCATGTCGCCTTTGGTGCCCTGCAGCGAGCGGCCACTAAAGAGAACGACTATATTAAGGATGGTTTTATCGCCTGGAACAAGGAGGAAGAAATCCCTGCTAAGGGCTATATCGCGGATGTCCTCTTGGGTTATGAAGATGTGACAGATGAAATCCTATCCAAGGTCAAACCTGAGATGACTTACAGAGAAAAATATGAAGCAATCGACAAGGCAAAGAAAAAACTGATTGCCGAAGCTGAAAAGGCAGGTAATGATATCCGGTGCACGCTTCAAGACATGTACAGCGGGAACAATTACTACATTTTTCGCTTCAAAAGAATTAAAGACATCCGGCTTTCTTACGCTCCTCCCCGGGATCTCGGAAATTTCGGAGGCGATATCGATAACTGGATGTGGCCTCGCCACACATGCGACTTTTCATTTCTGAGGGCTTACGTATCAAAAGATAATGTGGGCGTCGATTATAGCCGGGATAATATTCCCTTTAAACCTAAGGCCATAATAAAGATTTCAACAGAAGGATTCAAGAAAGGAGACTTCTCCTTCGTCATGGGATATCCAGGGAGGACCTACAGGAATTATGCCCTTTCAGAGCTTCAATTTGACATAGAAAACATAAAGAAAAGAATGGGAAATTTTAAAGATATCATTACTTTCCTTGAAGACGCAGGTAAAGATAAGAGAGAAATTCAGATTAAATATGCAAGCATAATCAGCGGTCTTAACAATTCTTTAAAAAATTATCAGGGGAAAATCGAGGGTCTGAGAAAAATCTCCCTTGTTGAAAAGAAAAAAGCTCTTGAAAAAGATTTCGTGGCTTGGGTAAACCAGGGCTCATCAAGACAAAAAAAATATGGAGACACTCTGCAAAAGATTGAAAAGTTCATGGAAAAATATGCTAGATATTACTTGAAAAACAGCCTCCTCTCACAGATCGTGAGTTCTTATATGGGCTCGGCCCTGCTTTCCCAAGGATATCTTGTTTTCAGGACTTCAGTAGAGGGGCAGAAGCCTGATATGGAAAGAGAACCGACCTACCAGGAGAGGAATCTCCCTCTCATCAAGATGAGAATCCAGCTTGCAGAGAGAGGGTATGACCTCAAAACCGACAGGGCTTTTTTAAAGCACCAGCTTAAAAAACTTTTTGATCGTCCCGTAGACCAAATTCCCTTGGCGCTCAAAAATCTTATCGGCAAACATTCGGAAAAGGCAGTAGATGATTATGTCGACTCCCTCTATGATAAGACCTCCCTGGCAGATCCCCAAAAAAGACTGGAGTTTATCGAAATGAAGCCCGAAGGACTTTTAAAGATCGGCGACCCAATCCTCAATCTCGCTGCTGAGCTTGAAAAAGATATGAAGGTATTAAGAGAGGAAAACAAAGCGCTTGACCAAGAGCGTCTTGAACTAAAAAAAGCCTACAAGGAAGCATTGATAAAGCAAAAAAAGGGAAGAATTGCTCCTGATGCAAACTCCACTATCCGTTTTACCTACGGATTTATAAAGGGCTACTATCCCAGAGACGCTGTTTATTATCGCCCCCAGACAACATTGGCAGGAGTCATCGAGAAAGACACAGGGGAATTTCCTTTTAATGTTCCAAAAAAGCTAAAGAAACTCTACAAAGAAAGGGATTTTGGCCCTTATATTGATAAGGGCCTCGATGATATACCGGCCTGTTTTCTCAACACCACAAGTGTCACTGGAGGAAACTCGGGATCTCCTACTCTAAATGCAAAAGGGGAGCAAATCGGGATAATTTTTGATATGACCTATGAAAGCGTCACAGCTGATTACTATATTGTTCCAGAGCTTCAAAGAACAATCAGCGTGGATATCCGTTTCGTTCTCTATGTCACCGAAAAATTTTCCGGCGCAAAGCATATAATCAAGGAGCTGGGATTACGGAGCTAAAGGGGTCGCATCTCAACATTTGACATTTAGCAAAAC
>CAZSPM010000279.1:0-3832 GCA_964608785.1 uncultured Eubacteriales bacterium | reverse complement strand
CTATTATAGACACGTGAATGCGAGGACGGAGATGTGATCAATGCCGAGGACGCTTCTATTTATACGGCCATATCGGGCGAAGTAACAATTGTGCACACCATGCACGGAAGTGGCAATCCGATCGGGGGCGAGAATATTGTTCTCAAGATGAAATGGGGAAAGACTTCAGAGGAAATGGTTGTGCCAGAGGCTTACCGAACACTTAAATTTGCTTTGGGAGAAAATCCCAAACGATCTAATTTCTTCGCACCCGGACCTCTCCGTTATCCTCAATCTCGAATGGGAGTCAATGCTATTATTCGTCGGGAATTCCTCAAAGCGAAAAACTACATGGAACAGTGGGATCGGTATCAGAAGGCCAAAAAATCAAAAAGACCTCCTAAAAACCTGATTCCTCCCAGGAAAGACTTGAGAATGGAACAGTTAGCCGACGTGCTTCGAGGAAAAATGTTGGCCCGCTGTCATGCCTATCGAGCTGATGAGATGCTGGAATTCCTCGATCTCTCTAAAGAACTTGGATTTAAAACGATCTGCTTCGAACACGCATCCGAAGCCTTCAAGATAGCCAAAGAGTTATCTGAGGAAGATATCGGTATTTCCATTTTCCTTGATAATTGGGCTTACAAGATCGAAGCTTCAGAAGGAATTGCCTACAACGCGGCTTATTGCGCAAAAAACGGTGTGCTTGTTTCTATAAATTCTGACAGCGGCGAAAGAATCCGACGTCTTTTCATGGACGCTGCTAAAACCATGAAATACGGAGGTTTATCTGAAGAGGAAGCCTTAAGGCTCATAACCATCAATCCTGCAATCCAGCTCGGAGTAGAAAAGATCGTAGGGAGCTTAGAGGTAGGAAAGCATGGAGATATTGCCATCTTCAACGAACATCCTCTGAGTGCTTACACCGCTTGCGAGATGACAATCATTGAAGGGGAAGTCTATTTTGACCGAGCTCAATATCTCAAAGAAAGAGAAGAGATGGAGAAGAAAAAGAAAGAAAAAGAGAAGGCGAAAAAAAAGAAGGAAGGGGAAAAATGACCAAAAAAACTTTAATCCTCTCAACAATCCTTATTTTCTGCAGTTTATTCTGTTTTGCCAATGAAAAGGGTTCGGGAATAATTGCTATAAGAGGTGCCCACATCGTTCCTGTAGTTGGGGATGACATAACCAATGGGATTATCCTTATCAAAGATGGCAAGATCGAAGCTATAGGAAAAAACATCGCTATTCCACAAGATGCACGAGTCATAGATGCCACGGGTCTTTTCGCTTACCCGGGAATGATCGATGGTTTATGCTCTTTAGCTCTCCACGAAATAGGTTCTCTGAGAGCAACAATAGATAACAGAGAAACAGGAAGGATAAATCCACAGCTAAAGACAGTGGAAGCTCTACGTCCTGACTCTATACATGTGCCTATCGCAAGAGCCAACGGCATCACGACCGCCCATATTGTTCCTACCGGGGGAATCATTTCGGGCCAGAGTGGTCTAATCCGACTGAATGGCTGGACTCCTGAGGAAATGATTGTGAAAAGCTCAGTTGCCATGCATATCCAATTCCCTTCTTTTCCGCGTTTTAGAGGAAGAGAGACACAGCCCAGAGAAGAATCATCCAAACAGATCAAAGAATTGAAGGAAATCTTGAAAAAAGCCCGCTACTACCAGAAGAGAAAAGAAGCCGCACAAAATAATTCGCTTCTGCCACTTCCCGAATTTAATGAACAACTGGAATTCCTCGTGCCTGTAATCAGAGGCGAGCTCCCCGTCTTTATTTCTGTTTACGCAGACAAAGACATCAAAGCCGCTATTAAATTTGTAGAAGATGAAAAGCTCAAGGCCATCTTCTTTGGAGTTACTGAAGGATGGAAAGTTGCAGATGAAATAAAAAAATCGGGTATCCCTGTTGTTTTTGGATCACTCTATGCAATGCCGTCCAAATGGGAAGACGGTTATGACGCCATTTTCCGAAATCCCGGAGCGCTGGCAAAGGTCGGAGTCAAGTTTGCTTTCTCCTCACAGAGTGCAACCCTTGCAAAGGATTTGCCCTATCATGCTTCAAGAGCGGCCGCCTTTGGCTTGGATCGAAGAGAAGCGCTGAAAGGCGTCACGATCTATCCCGCCCAGATATTCGGTGTGGACGACAAGCTGGGCAGCCTGGAAAAGGGGAAGGTGGCCAACATTGTCCTCGCAGATGGAGACATACTCGAGCTGAGAACTAATATCAAACACGTTTTCATCGACGGAAAGGAAGTCGATCTTTCTAATCGCTATACAGAGCTTCTTGAGAAATTCAAAAAAAGATACTGAACTATTTGTATAGCAACGGGGTCAGGCTTTCATAACTTTCTGTCATTCCTGTGAAAACAGGAATCCAGGGAGTGGATAGTCTGGATTCCCGCTTCTGCGGGAATGACAAGCAGTTATGAAAGCCTGACCCCATTAACTCAAGCAGTTATGAAAGCCTGACCCCATTAATGAAAGGAGGTTTCATGAAAAACAAATTTCTCTCTCTCGCAATCTTTCTGTTTTTTGGATTTTTCTTCCTATCTGGACTGAACCAGGCGTCTCAAGAAGGCAGTTCCAAATATGATGTGCTAATAAAGGGTGGAAAGATATTAGATGGATCGCTCAAGCCAGCGTTCAAGGCGGATGTCGCTGTAAAAGACGGCATAATCGTTAAGATAGCAAAATCGATCAAGGAACCGGCCGCTAAGGTCATTAACGCCAAAGGATTTTATGTCTCGCCGGGTTTCATCGACCTTCATACTCATGTAGACAGAGGAATGTACTTCCCTGAAAACAGGGCTTGTTTGAACTATTTAAAACAGGGTGTAACAACAGTCATCGTAGGTCAATGCGGCTCTAGCGCATGGCCCGTTTTTGAGAAGGCTGGAGATTTGATGAAAGTTTGGACAGAGGAAGGAATAGGGCCAAATACAGCCTTGCTTGTGGGTCATGGTACTGTTCGTCAGCTTGTACTCGGAATGGAAGACAGAGAGCCTGCCCCAGAAGAACTAGAGAAAATGAAAGCTTTAGTCCAGGAGGCGATGGAACAAGGCGCTTATGGTCTCTCTACTGGACTGATCTATTTACCGGGCAGATATGCCAAGACAGACGAAGTCATTGAACTTGTAAAGGTCATTGCTCCCTACGGTGGGATATACCACACTCATGTTCGCGATGAAAGGGACAAACTTATTGATGCCGTTAAAGAAGCCATAGAAATCTCAAAAAAGTCAGGAGCTCCAGTCCACATCTCTCATTTCAAGGTAATGGGAAAATCCAATTGGGGACTTGTCAAGGATGCCTGCGCCGTCATAGAAGAGGCGCGTGCAAACGGAATTAAAGTCACTGCTGATCAGTATCCTTACCGATTCTCCAGTGGATATCCCTACCAAAGCCTTATTCCAGGCTCAGTCTGGCGAGGAGAAGAAGATCCAGAGAGTCTAACATCTGAGGATATTGAAACAATCTTTGACCATCTTAGAGATGCTCAATTGATTGAACTCTACAAAAAAGTTACCCCTTATGTTCCCCTCTCCGAGCACCACCAATGGTATCTTGATGAGCTCCCCCGGAAGAGGCTTGTCAGACTTGTGGGGCGAACTTTAATCAGCCCTGGAAACTTTCGAGGAATTGGAAGTCCAAGGGAAAGGATGCTGTTTTTGAAACGCATGAATAACCCAGAGGAGGCAGCTGAGATTCGGAAAAAAATAAGAGATCATATAGATAATCTCGTCGGCCCGGATAAATTTATTGGTGGCATCTGTGTTGAGAGAAACCTAGAAGGAAAATCACTTTCCCAGGTTGCAGCGATAAAAGGCAAATCC
>CAZSPM010000278.1:0-3833 GCA_964608785.1 uncultured Eubacteriales bacterium | reverse complement strand
AACTTAAAAAATTGCCCCAAGAATATTAAAAGGAGAATCGGCAATGGCAACAAAGAAAGCAACTAAAAAGAAGCCTAAAAATAAAGCTAAGGCGAAACCCACAAAAAAAGGCCCAGAAAAAGAAATGGTGACAGTATTCATAATGGGTAAAGCCCATGAAGTGCCGGCTGAGGCCACGATAATGGGAGCTATCGAATACGCAGGTTATCAGATAAAAAGAGGTGCAGGATGCCGTGAGGGCTTCTGTGGTGCTTGCGCAACGGTCTTCAGACTTCCCGATGATTATAAAATCTACACCGGGCTGGCTTGTACAACTCTTGTCGAAGATGGCATGTGGCTTTCCCAGTTGCCGGCTATTCCAGCGCAAAAGCCTGTTTACGATATCGATAAACTTGAACCAAATGTCGCAACATTTCAGAATCTCTTTCCTGAAGTATTTCGATGTGTCGCTTGTAATACTTGTACCAAAGCATGTCCTCAAGACTTAGAAGTCATGGACTACATCCAGGCTGCCATGAGAGGAGATATTGAGCAAGTTATGGACCTTTCCTTTGACTGTCTCAGCTGTGGCATGTGTGCTATCAGGTGTCCCGCAGAAATAGTCCAGTACAATGTCGGGCTGCTGGCAAGAAGACTCTACGGAAAATACCTAGCAAAAGAAAGCAAGCAACTTAAGAAAAGAATAGAAGAAATTAAAAAGCACAAATATGACAAAGAATATGAAGAATTGATGAAGATGAAAAAAGAATTATTGAAAAAGAAATATTATGATAGAGACCTTGAATAAAAAATGGCTTTATCCAAGAACAAAACGACTAATAAAAAAGTATTTTCAAGCATGATAAGGAGTGTCAGATGTATCCAGATTACATGAATGAATCACTCGAAAAAGTGGCTCAATCACGAAATAAAAGGTTTGAGCTCGCAAAATCAGGAAAGCCTGTATTCCCTCCCATGAGTGCTGAAGAACGGGAAGAAGTCCTGAATAAATTTCATCCTGATTATAAACCTGAAGCAAGGCGCAAAATCCGCGTTGGTCCGAACAAAGGCGAACAACTGACTACAGAAGTGGCTGACATGCTGGAGTCCCATTCTAGGATCAAGCCAGAGCTGTTTGACTTGAGTCGCCCTGATTATGAGACAGACATCTTAATCATAGGAGGCGGAGGTGCAGGATGCGCAGCGGCTATCATTGCCATGCAAAAAGGAGCAAAATCGATAATTTCTACAAAACTACGGATGGGTGACGCCAATTCCATGATGTCCCAAGGAGGCATGCAAGCAGCCGTTCGCGAGAAAGACTCCCCTACCCGACATTATCTGGATGCCATAGGCGGAGGTCATTTTGATAACAAGCCTGAGCTTGTTCGAGCCCTTACCGAAGATGGGCCTGACGTAGTCAAGTGGCTCGAAGATCTGGGTGTCGTATGGGATAAGCTGGATGACGGCTCATTGCAGGTCCTCCATGGAGGGGGAACATCTCGAAAAAGAATGCACTCCTGCCGCGATTATACGGGTGCAGTCATCATGCGAACTTTGATGGATGAAGTCAGGAATCATCCTGAAGATATCACAGCCCTGGAATTCATGCCTACGATCGAATTGATCATGGATAAGAAGGGACAATGTGCTGGAGGCATCCTTTATAACCTCGAAACAGAAGAATATTTCATAGTTAAGGCAAAGGCGACGATTATCGCTACAGGAGGTTACGGCCGGCTTCATATAAGGGGATTCGATACTACCAATCACTATGGAGCGACGGGCGACGGCCTGGTCATCGCCTATAAGGCAGGAGCCAAGCTCCTCTACATGGATTCTGTCCAATATCATCCCACTGGTTCAGTGTTTCCAGAGCAGATTGCAGGTTTTTTGATTACAGAAAAAATCAGAGGGGCTGGTGGGCAGCCGCTCAATAAACACGGAGAACTTTTTGTCTTTCCTCGGGAGCCCCGGGATGTCGAAAGTTCAGCTTTCATCAAAGAATGTTTGGAAAAAAATAACGGCATTGAAACTCCAAGCGGCCGACTGGGGGTCTGGCTCGACTCTCCCTTGATTGAGATGCTCCAGGGAGACGGATATATAAACAAACAGTTTCCCGCCATGCACAGACAGTTCAATCGCTATGGAATCGACATCACAAAAGAGCCTATGCTCGTCTACCCTTCTCTTCATTATCAAAACGGAGGAATCGAAACGAACGAAAAATGTGAAACTACTCTTCCCGGTTTGTATGTCGCCGGGGAAGCTTCCGGCGGAGTGCATGGACGCAACCGACTGATGGGAAATTCTGTTCTCGACTACAACGTCTTTGGACGACGAGTCGGACAATACGCGGCAGAGTATGCCAAATCCGTGAAGCTAGGCTTATTAACGCTGGGGCATATCCAGAACTATGAGAATGAACTGAAGCGAGCAAAAATCAAAACAGATCTTATCGCTCCAGTCCTTCTCCCATCCTATACACCAGAAGATGTCAGGCGTCGGCAGCTTACTGCCCGCTATGAAGGCACTTTAAGGTAATATAGGGGACGTTCCCCAAAGTACCACCCTATCTTTTATAAAATTCAAAATTTCAACAATCAATACTAGCATAATTAGTCCTTACAAAGAGAAACATTAGATAATCCTAGGCAGAAAAGTCTCTCTTTTAGATGCCAATGATTTAATCCATAGGGTGGTACTTTGGGGAACGTCCCCTTTTTTCGTCCCCTTTTTTCCTTTTTTATTTTGACTTTTCAAATTTATTTGATATATTCTATTTGGCTCTAAGTTCTAAAGGAGACCATGAATGGAATTCAAGGGGATAGAAAGAAGAGCATGCCGGCGCTTTGAGATCCCAGATGCGACAGCGAGTTACACTCAAAATGAGTTATTCACCTCAGAGAAAAAGTACGAAGAAGAATCTTGTCCTATTCTAGATATAAGCCGCGGCGGCATTAAATTTCTCGGAAAGAAACGCCTTGAAATTGACTCTGAATTGAACATGAAGATTTTCATTCCTGGAGAGACAACTCCCTTGAGCTTCAAAGGAAGTGTGCGTTGGATATCTGTCAGTGAAGATAAAGGAAAATACCAGGTTGGTGTCCAGTTTAATCCGTACGGAGAAAAAAAAGGGCAAAATTACCCAGGCAACCTGGTGAAGATCATTGCGCTAGAGCAAAAATTTCTGGCACAGAATGAACCTCAAACGGAAAAGTTTGAGATCGATGACTAATCCAAGTTCATCTGAATCATTCATAAAAAATGCCGACAAAATGGGCTGGTTATTAGCCTTCTATGACAATTTGTGAATAATCGGCAACCTGAATCAAAAGCTTGCTTATCTCCTGAAGAAGAGCCAAGCGATTTCGCCTGATTCTCTTTTCCTCAGTCATTACCAGAACATGGTCGAAGAAATCATTTATGGACGACTTTATCTTGAAAATGATCCTTTGAGCCTTCGTGAAATCCCCTTTTGACATCAGAGGAAGTACATTATCTCTAATTATGCAGAAAGTTGTATAAAGCTCTCTTTCTTCTTTCTCCATCAGCAGTTCTGGGTTTATCTTATAAAGGAGTTGATCCCGCAGAATATTGTTAACTCTCTTTGCAATGAGGACTGCTGGCTCAAACTGTGCGCTTTCTTTGAGGGTGTCCAATGCCTTTAACCTGAGATAAGAATAATAGATGTTATCGATGCCTGCGCCAAGTGCCGCGTCTATTAAATCATACCGATATCCCTGCCTTTCATAGAGGTATCTCAGCCGCTCTGTAAAAAAGATCAGGCAGTACTTTTTCAACAGATCCTTATGCTCCTTAAGTGTCTCTCCATATTCGCTCGCGACTTTATC
>CAZSPM010000277.1:0-3843 GCA_964608785.1 uncultured Eubacteriales bacterium | reverse complement strand
TTGGCCGGGCATGGGCAGGAGTGGATACGCGGATGGAGGAGAAGCGCGGAGCCCCTGTTTTGGATGGAGTCGTGTGTGCGTTGATAATCGCTTCAGGCCTGGTGAAGTATGGAGTATCAACAAGCAAAATCAGGAGATATAATCCTAAATATTAAACTCCTTTTCCTTCAAGAAAAAAGCTCTTTTTTTAATGTCTCCTCTATCCAATCTGTGATTTTATCCCGTACATATCTGAAAGCATCTAGTACTCTATCTTCTGTTCCGCCAGCGTAAGCTGGATCTTCAAAACTCATGTGGATATACTTTTTCCCTCGCGGGAAAAAGGGGCACGCCTCTTTTGCGCTATCACACACTGTAATGACATAGTCAATATCTCTGTCTATAAAATCTTCAACAGACTTTGAATGCTGATTCGATATATCTATTCCCATCTCCATCATTGCTTTTAAGGCATATGGGTGAACTTCAGAAGGATCTGTTCCAGCGCTGAAAACCTTAAAATGGTCTCCATAGAAATTCCTTAGCAATCCTTCCGCCATCTGAGAGCGTGCGGAATTGTGCGTGCAAATAAATAAGATTTTCTTCTTTTCAATGTTTTCCATCGGGTCAGCTCCATTCTTTGTTCATTAAATCTCGCAAGACTAAACATAAGCAAGCTCACTGAATTTAGACGTTAACAAAATCGGGAAATATAATCCAGAATATTAATCGATTGACATAAGGTGGGCTTGATAAATCAAGCCCCTACAGTATGCACTAAATCCAGACAAATGAGGATATATAAATCA
Source organism: uncultured Eubacteriales bacterium (assembly GCA_964608785.1). GTDB lineage: Bacteria > Acidobacteriota > Aminicenantia > Aminicenantales > Aminicenantaceae. Next base: position 3,055 of record CAZSPM010000277.1, on the reverse strand, counting down.
AAAATCATTTTTTTTGACTTCAAATCTCACGTGTGCTATCTTTCTCCTTTCGAACGAAAAATAAGGTGGAATGATTCTCCTAAAATCAAAGGTGGGCTTGATAAATCAAGCCCCTACAGTAGGAATCAAGTCCCTACAATAAAAAGGAAGAAAAATGGGGATCATTAAAATATATAAGTTCAAATTTTTATTCCAATAACCATTAAAGGAAGTATTATCATGTACAAAAAGATTATTTTTGCGATTCTTCTTATAGCATTAGCCTCTTTTGCCTGTAAAAAAAGCGATTATCGTGAAGTAAGTCAGTACACGATCGAACAGTTCATGGATACGGTATCCATAGCAGGAAGCTCATTTTCCTCTGATGAAATAAAAATTCTCTTTTCAAGCAACCAAACAGGGATTTACAACGCTTTTACAATTCCAGTTCAAGGTGGAGAGTCAAATCAGATTACCAAATCTGAAGATAATGCGATCTTTGCTCTCTCTTTTTTCCCAGATGACAATCGGATCCTCTACAGCAGTGACAAAGGCGGGAATGAAATCAATCACATTTATCTTCTCGAAGAAGACGGGACGGCAAAAGATCTGACCCCTGATGAAAAGGCCAAATCTCAGTTTTACGGCTGGAGTTTTGATGAAAAGAGCTTCTTTTTTGGCTCGAACAAGAGAGACCAACGGTTTTTTGACATCTACGAGATGGATATTGAAACCTTTACTCCCAAAATGGTCTACCAGAACGATGAAGGATATGGCCTCGGGGACATATCCAGAGATAAGCGGTATTTCGCCTTTATAAAGGCAATCACGACTAGCAATTCAGATATGTATCTGTATGACAGAGAGACTGAAGAACTCAAACATCTCTCCCCTCATGAAGGCGATGTGAATTTCTCCCCACAGACATTCAGCACTGATTCGAAAAGTCTGTATTATCTGACGGATGAAGACAGCGAATTTAATTACCTGAAGCGTTATGGCATCGAAACAGGTCAATCAGAAATAATTGAGCAAGCAGAATGGGATATCTGGTATTCCTACTTTTCCCACAATGGAAAATATCGAGTCACAGGGATAAACGAAGACGCACAAACAGTCATCAAGATCTATGAGACCGATACAAACCAACCCATTCCCCTTCCTGAGCTGCCAGGAGGCAATATCACATCAGTTAATATATCAAAAAGCGAAAAACTGATGACCTTCTATTTCAACGGATCAAGGTCGCCAAATAATCTGTATGTATACAATTTCGAAATCGGAAAATACGCAAAACTTACTGAAACGATGAATCTTGAGATTGACACCGAGGATTTGGTCGACGCAGAAGTCGTGCGCTACAAATCATTCGATGATCTGGAAATTCCTGCTGTTTATTATAAACCTCATCACATCAAATCTGGCAAGAAAGCCCCGGCTTTGGTCATGGTGCACGGGGGTCCTGGCGGACAGGCCCGAGCAGGCTATAATCCATATATTCAGTTTCTCGTCAATCACGGCTATGTGGTCATTGATGTGAATAATCGGGGGAGTTCAGGGTATGGAAAGACTTTTTTCAAGATGGATGATAAAAAGCACGGTGATGTTGATCTCGATGATTGTGTGGAAGCAAAGAAATTCCTCACTGCCACAGGTTATGTCAATGAGAACAAAATCGGTATCATCGGCGGAAGCTATGGTGGATATATGGTACTGGCAGCCCTGACCTTCAGGCCCGACGCATTCGCTGCGGGAGTCGACCTGTTTGGCATATCCAATTGGGTTCGGACACTAAAGATGATCCCACCGTGGTGGGAAGCCTTCAAGGAAGCACTGTATGAAGAAATGGGAAATCCTGAAACAGACTTAGAGTATTTGCGAAGCATTTCACCTCTTTTCCATTCCGAAAAAATCATAAAGCCACTGATGGTTCTCCAGGGAGCAAACGATCCTCGGGTCCTCAAGATAGAGTCCGATGAGATCGTTGAAGCGGTCAAGAAAAACAATGTGCCTGTGGAGTACATCATATTCGATGATGAGGGTCACGGTTTTGTCAAAAAAGAAAACCAGATAAAGGGATTCAAAGCAGTTCTAGACTTTCTGGAAAAATATCTCAAAGGAGAATCCGAAAGCTAACATAAAAGGGGAGGCAACTTTTTTCCATACTATAGGGGCTTGATTCATCAAGCCCACCTTTTCCCCTTTTTCTCAATGTAAAACGATTGAGTTTTTGACATCCCATCTATCCTTTGCTATTGTTGGGCTTTTATGACTAAATCCCAATATAAAATATTTCTAAATAGGCATCTCTGGAGGAGGTAACAATGCCAGTAGATCCATACAAGAAATTAGCCCGACACCTGGATAATCTTCCAGGAGGCTTCCCTGCTACTGAAAGCGGGGTCGAACTGCGCATCCTTCGCCGGCTCTTCACCCCAGAAGAGGCTGAGTTGGCACTACATCTAATCCTAATCCCTGAAGAATCCCGCGTAATTGCCCGCAGAGCAAAGCTCAATCCCGATGATGCTGCTCAACGCCTGGAGGAGATGGCAAAAAAGGGGCTCATCTTCAGAATCGCGCCTGAGGGTCGTTCTCCTCTTTACATGACGTCCCAATACGTCATCGGAATTTGGGAGTACCATGTCAACGACCTTGATCCTGAGCTCATTCAAGATATGAATGAATACCTCCCAACACTTTTCAACTTAGATAACTGGAAGAAGGCCCCCCAATTGCGGACTGTCCCTGTGGGCCAAAGCATAGACGCTCGGATGGAGATCCTTTCTTACGAGAAAACAGAAGAGCTTGTCCGCGGTCACAAAAGAGCTCTGGTTGCTCCCTGCATCTGTCGGCGCGAGCACACCATGGTGGGAAAAGGCTGTAAAAAACCAGAGGAGAGCTGCCTGATTTTCGGATGGGCGGCAGACTATTATGAGAAAAATGGCATGGGCCGTGTAATCGACCGGCAGGAAGCCCTGGATATCCTAAAAAAAGCGGATGAGGCTGGTCTTGTTCTCCAGTCCAGCAACTCCCACAAAAACGTGGAACTCTGCTGTTGCCGGGGCTGGGGGTGGGC
>CAZSPM010000276.1:0-3847 GCA_964608785.1 uncultured Eubacteriales bacterium | reverse complement strand
AAAAGGAGGTGTGTGTGCCGGGAACTGCCACCGAAGGCCGATAAGAGTGATGTGTCCTTTCTGGTGCTTAACGTCACCTACTGCGGCTGTGCGGGCAATCACATCTTCTCCCAGAAGCCAGCCACTCAAGAGGACGTTTTCTTCGGGAAAACTGGCCACAACTTTTCTGTTCCATTCCGCATCGGGCACTCTGGTGTTCAGGGCGAGACTTCGAGAAAACATGGCTGCTGCTTCCTTTGGAATCCCATAGCCGATAGGGGATTTGTTGTCAACTTCGATCTTTAATAGGGATGTCGGACAGAAAAATCTACTGCGATCAACTCTTTCCAAGGCATTACTAGCCGGAGCTTTGAACTCTTTGAACACCAGGTTACAAGCGCTGTTGAGCGTGACAAGGATTCCTCCCTTTTCAACAAAGGTTTTTAATGCCTCAACTCCTTCTTTTCCAATGCCTCCCTCATACTCAGGGGGCATGGCCGTAAAAAATCGAGCCCAACGTGCTGCAGGGCTGGGTTTTCCCAGTTTTATTATGTCGGTGCTTTCATCGGCAAAGACAATCACATCATACTTTGTCTTTAAATCAACTTTTTGTGGCTTCTTTCCTTTGGTTTGTCCTTTAAAGTCTTTGTTGCGTAGAGTGCTATAAGGAACGCCCATATCATCAAAAGCATACCTTGTCCAGCCCTCGTCCATGTTAGAACTCCAGGACCGGTAGAGGCCTATTCTATGGTGCTTCAAGGAAGCTTTGGGGACATCTGAGATATCTTGAAGCGCATGGGCTTTGGTATGCCATTTTTTTAATAGATCTGGAAGGACTTTTTGGACCTCTGGAGTGTTCTTGATGATGAAGCTTCCGGGAGCTGCCTTGAATTCTTCTCCTTTGATCTTTTCCTTAGAGCGAAACGCTTCTGCTTTATCTTTGAGAAGAGAAAAGGCAACAGAATAAGAGGCATTCGCTCGAGCATCAAGAACGATGTAAGGTGAAGATTCTTGAGGAGAGGTCACGGAGGGATAGGGAACTTTCTCCAGTTTTTCAAGTTTTGCTTCGAAAGATTTATCGATTCTATCGCAAGTAACTCCCATCTGTAGGGGCAGAGTCCAGCCCGCATTGTCGTATGGAGGAACAGGAGGACCACCAGGGTACTGACGGATATTCGGATACTTTTGTTTCTCGAGCAGAGCCTGAGCATAGGGCTTGTAAGGCTGGGACATCTTTACCACAAACGAGCCAGCCGGATAGAGCTTGCCTTCAGCGGTGAAGTCTTCTTTAGCTTGCTGGATTTCAACTCCTCCGAACATGAGAATATCCAACATCTTCAGTGTAGTGGGGTAATCACGCTGCTTATTTGGAATGATGAAACCAAATGGTTCACCCTTTTCTCTTTTTTCTATGGAGTTTTTGTACATCCGATAAAAGTTATACAAAAAATCTTCCTTGTGGAGAAAAGCGGTCTTTATCAAACTCAAAGAAAGGGTGAGCTCGTAATCCACTAGATCTCTTAACTGCCACCAACCTCCAGGCCAGGGATCAGGGAATCCCATTCGTTTTTCATAGTAGGATTGGGGAATTTCTGTTGGTTCGATGAAAATAGGCGTGGCTACTTTAACAGAAGCCATTTCGCTGAGGAGACCTACCACATTATGGAGCCAGGATGTATCATCACAGGCTCCTATCCACCATCCTGTATAACTTCTCCCGTGGACGATGCCTTTAAAACCATTCTTTTGCAGGTCATAGGCCATGTTGGCTCCGCAGAGGTTGACCCCGCTCCAGAGAAGAGGCTGGACATTGGGAATGGGAGGATCCATGAAGGGAGGAATGAAAAGGCGGGCCCGTGTGGAGCCCATCTGGTGTTCATCGATGTGAATCTGAGGGAGCCAGTCATGGTAGAGGACTTTGGTAACAGCCTTGGTTTCTGGGAGGTTAAACATGAACCAATCACGGTTTGTGTCATGACCGGCATAATGGTGATAGAGCCAGGGCATGTGTCCCCCTTCATATTTCGTGCCCACATATTTTCTGTACCAATCGGTCACCATCTGTTGGCCGTCAGGGTTTGTTGTGGGTACCAGAAGAACGATGACATCGTCTAGGACCTTCTCTGCATCAAATGGAGTATCCCCCACAGCTAATTTATAGGCAAGTTCCATCGCCATCTGGGAAGACGCAATTTCAGTGGCATGGATGTTGCATGTAATTAAAACGATGACTTTTCCTTCTTGTGAAAGTTTTTTTGCTTCTTCAGGAGTAAGAGTCCTCGGGTCTCTGAGCTTTTTTACAATTTCTCTAAAAGTATCCAGCTGGCCCATGTTCTGTTCAGATGTAATTACTGCCATGATCATCGGCTTATCCAGGGCAGATGTGCCGATATTTAAGACCTTAATTCTTTCCGATTCCTGATCGAGCTTTTGGAAATAGGCCTGGATTTGATTGTAATCAGCTAGCTTGCGGTCAGCACCAACTTTAAATCCTAGAAAGGCTTCAGGAGTTGTCTGTGCACCGAGAAAAAAGGGTAAGAAGAATAAGACAATGATATAGACAGAAGCTCTCTTTAGGTTTTTTTCTATCCTCATTTATACCTCCTTTTTTGGCTAGCTATTTTTCTATCACTTGCTCTATTCCCTGTCAAGAAAAATAATGAGCAATGGGTGCGCAAAGGGTTAAGGCTTGCTTTTTGCCATTTCGTAAAGATTGAAAAGAAAATTAGTCAAACGCTTTCTGGATATCTTATGTGTCTTTGGTGAAGTGAAAAACTAGAAAACAAAATGGCAAAAAAAACAGGACTTGGCCCCTTTTTTCTATAATAACATAAGGATAAAAGGAAAGACTGAGATAGAAGGAGGACTGATAAAATGAAGTACGAGCCTTTTTGACCAAGAGAGAAACTGCGTTTTATCTTCGGGAGCCCCTCAGAAGGATGAGCTGCAGAAGCTGCATGGCTGCCATAGCCGTAGCTGCCACGTAGGTTAAAGCAGCTGCTGAAAGGACTTGTCGAGCGCCCCCGAGTTCATCCTTTTTTAAATATCCTCCATCTTGAAGTTGGGCTAATGCCCGGTGAGAAGCGTTAAACTCTATAGGAAGGGTCAATACGCTGAAAACTACAGCTCCAGAGAAGAGGAGGATGCCGATATCCATCAAAATGCTGGGTCCCTGTCTGAAGAAGAAGCCAATAAAAAAGAGGGGAAAAGCAAGAGAAGAGCCGAAATTGACGACAGGGTAAATGCCATTTCTGATATGGAGCGGTGCATAGCCGGAATGATGCTGAATGGCGTGCCCCGCTTCATGAGCGGCAATTCCTAATGCCGCTAATGAGCTGCTTCCGTAAACACCTTGAGAGAGGCGGAGCATCTTTTTCCTGGGATGATAGTAATCAGTAAGCTGGCCGGCCGCCTTTTCTATTTTGACATCTATAACGCCACTTGAGTCTAAAATTTGTTGAGCGACCTGGGAGCCAGAGATACGGGACGAAGCCATTTTTGTACTGAAGTGCTTATAAGTGCTCCTGACCTTTTGTTGGGCATAGAGAGCCAATAAAAAAGGAGGAATCAGGAGAATGAAAGTGTAACCTCCTAAAAGAAACATCGTTATTTACTCCAAATAGAATAATAACAGTTCAGACGTTTCTCTGTCAATGAGGCCCATGCTCAATGGGCCCGGGCCTTAGAAACTTGAGTTTTTGGTGTCAGGCCATGACAGTCAATTGGGATCAGGCTTGAATAACTTGAGTAATTCTTTAGGTCCCAGCGGGATTGAAAAAAATGTCATTCCCGCAGAAGCGGGAATCCAGGACAATCCACTTTCTGGATTCCTGCGTACGCACGGATGACAGAAAGTTGTGAGAATGAC
>CAZSPM010000275.1:0-3847 GCA_964608785.1 uncultured Eubacteriales bacterium | reverse complement strand
AAAAACGCGAGACATTCGTCAAAAAATCTGTCTTCCCGCACGCAAACGCCATTGTTAAAATCAGTGAAGACGGAACAGCTGCAGTCCTTCTCATCCAGGTCGCAGAAATAGGGCAAGGTTCTTCCACTGTGCTTTCTCAAATGTGCGCCGAAGCTTTAGGAATAAGCTTTCAAAGAGTTCGTATCCGGGCTGAAGACTCTGAGATCAGTCCTCTAGACCTTGGGGCTTATTCTTCCAGAACAACCTTGATGGGAGGAAATGCAGTGGTTATGGCAGGCAAGGATGTTCTTAAAAAGATTTTTGCCACAGTCGCGAAGCTGTGGGGCTGTGATGCTCAGGAACTTGAGGCCAGGGATAATCAAGTATTCCATAAGAAAGATAAATCAAAGATTATGGAATGGGCAGAGGCGGCACGACAGTATTTCAATGAGAATGGTCCCCTTGTCGGTACGGGCTGGTATAAGCCACAAGAAGGTCTCGGTGGAGATTACAAGGGAGCTGCCGTGGGAACAAGCCCGGCCTACTCTTTCGGAAGTTCAGTCTGTGAATGCAGTGTCGACCTAGAGACTGGAAAGGTAAAAATTGACAAATTTACAGATTTTCATGATTGTGGGACTCCCATCAATCCCCAAGCTGTGCATGGACAGGTTGAAGGAGCCATTGTAATGGGTTCAGGTGAGACGCTCATGGAAGATGTTTTGTATGATGAAAAAGGCAATATCCTCAACCCTAATCTCCATGACTATCTACTAATGACGGCCAAAGATGCCCCTGAAATTTTCAGCGGGCTTGTTGAATCCTACGAACCAGAGGGTCCTTATGGTGCAAAAGAAGTGGGGGAAGGAGCGACTTTACCAGTGCTGGCCGCAGTAGCGCATGCCGTAGCCAATGCAACCGGAATCTGGATAAAAGAACTTCCGATAACGGCTGAAAAGATTCTGAAAGCTATCAAGAAAAAAGAGAGCTGAAGTCATCTTTGGGTAAGCAGCATTCCATAAAGATTTTTTTAAAGGAGCCAGAATGCATAAAATGCGTCTTTTTGTTTCATTTCTTTTGTGTTTTATCCTTTTATTTTTTTCGGGCGCCACATCAAATTCTCAGGAAAGAAGTTTTGAGCCCTCGGATTTTAAGGGAAGAAGGGATATGCTTGCTTCTCAAATTTCTGATGGAGTGGTGATTATCGTCAACTATTCTGGGGCACTAGCGCGGACACGGACCAATCCGGAACTTTTCTACCTTACTGGAGTCGATATCCCTGATGCGAAATTGATTTTAATCCCAAAGGAAATAGCGGCGAAGTCACAACACCCTGAATTCTGGAAGACCACTCTTTATCTTCCCTCCAAAGACCCGAGAAGAGGAGTTTGGGATGATCCTCAGCTTTATCCAGGTGAAGAGGCTGTTGAGGAGACAGGAATTGAGAACACCGCTGATCTCAACGCCTTCTCTTCGCACCTTGCTAGACTGGGGAATATCACAGACACAGTGTATCTTTCCCTTAGTTCGAATGTTCTATCTCTGGTGGAGCTTCCTTCAGGTCTAAAATTCGTCGATACGGTAAAGAAAATACTTCCTCACGCTAAAATAAAAAATCTTACCCCATTCCTGGATGATATGAGGTGGAGGAAATCAGCGAAAGAGATTGAGATTATGAAAAAAGCCTGCAATATCACTGTGGAGGCTTTTAAAGAAGTCGCACGCTTCACTAGGCCCGGTGTTTATGAATATGAAGTGGAAGCAGTCGTAAAATATATATTCAGAAAAAATAGATCTCAAAGGGCCGCTTTTACAATAATCGCCTCTGGTCCCAACTCCTGCATTCTGCATCACATGAATAATGATCGTTTGATGGAGGATGGAGACCTTTTAAAGATTGATATCGGGACTGTTTTTGAGTCTATGTCCACTGATCTGACGAGGACCATCCCTGTTTCAGGAAAATTCAGCCCTGAACAGAGGAAGATTTATAACATTGTTTTGGACGCTCAGAAAAAAGCGATATCTATCGTTAAGCCCGGGGTCACCTTAGCAGACGTGCATAAAGCGGCGTTCGAAGTCATCGATAAAGCTGGTTACGGTAAGTATTTTATTCACGGAACAAGCCATACGCTGAATGGAGGCCCACATTCCAGGCCTTCCACTCTGGGCCTGAGCTTAACCGGGATGTTCGGGCAGTACAAGATGAATCGCTATTATACATGGGACAATCCGCTCGTTCTGGGAAGCATGTTTACGATCGAGCCAGGCATTTACCTCCCGGAGAAGAGCCTGGGAGTCCGAATCGAGGATGATATTCTTGTCATAGAAAATGGCTATAAAATCCTGACTAAGGATGCTCCGAAAGAGATTGATGAGATAGAAAAGCTGATGAAAGAGGAAACGATCTATATAAAATAAAGGAGCTTGATGCCGAATGAGTGATGTGTTTATTGCTGGGGCCTCCCTGACTCCATTCGGCAAAGATTTCAGGCCTATAGGAGTGATGTTGGCTGATGCCTGCTGGAAGGCTCTCCAGAATTCTTCCCCCTTTACTTATGATTTGGTTCCCGATTGCTTGGTCATCGGGAGCATGGACCCCATTGGATTTGCGAGACAGACAGGATTGGATTCTCTGGTGGGGATTGAATTGAGGTTATCGAGAGATACCGAGATTTATCATGTGGAAATGGGATCAGCCACTGGGGCCGGAGCTGTTGAATTGGGAAAACGGTTGGCCTCCTCAGGGCTCAAAGTCCTTGTCTGCTTCGGTGAGAAAATGAAGGGCAAGCTGAAGAATGAAGAGATTCCATCCCAGATTTCCACCGTTATTTCCGAAGAAGAAAGAGAAAGGGGATTAGGTGAGATGCCTGCTGTAGCTGCCCTAGCTTCTTTGGAATATATGGATGCTTATAAAGTTTCAGATAAGGAATTCCGGAATGTCTGCTATGAGATGAGCGTTAGAAGTTTGGGCTATGGCTCCCTTAATAAATTTGCCTATTTCAAAGAGCCTGTCACACGAAAAGATTATGACAACCCGGATATCAATAGAGTTATTGCCAAGCCCCTGACAAAGTATGACTGCAGCGGTTCTTACAATGGAGCCGGAGCAGTTTATCTCATCCCATCTCCCACAGATATAAAACTAACGAGTGTCAAATCCGCTTTTGACAATATCAAGATTGCAGAACGGAAAACCCTTATCTCTCTTGAAGCGGCTGTGCTGGCGGGGAGAAGGTGTTTTCAAGAAGCCGGATTAAATCCTCATGAAATAGACCTTTGTGAACTCCATGATGCTTTTAAACCCGTTCCCTGGGTGGCGGCCGAAGATTTAGCGATTGCTGAAAGAGGGAAAGGATACAAATTTGTTCTTGAAGAGAAGAGCAAAAAGGGAGAGAATATTCATGTCAACCGCTCTGGGGGTTTTTTGGCAAGGACACATCCCTTGGGAGCCTCGGGAGGGGCTCAACTCGTGGAATTAGTCTGGCAGCTGCGGGGCCATGGTCAATACAAAGATATGTTTAAGCAGGAGCTACAGAACTTAAATTACGGGCTTTGGTTTAACATGAGCGGGTATGGGAATACTTGTATAGTGGGCATTGTAGAGAGGGCAGAATCCACTCGAGAACGCGAGGGGCTCAAAGAAGAAAACTTGCCTCAATCTATTCCTGAGGAGAATCTTATCTACAAAAAATTGCCTCGGAAAGATAGGATTATCGCCACGACTCAATACAAATCTCCTGATGAAGAACAGGTCAATGTGGCAATAGTCCAGACAAAAGATGGAGATTTCAGAATCGGCTTGGCCAGAGATCCCCATGGTTTTAAAAAAGGAAAATATAAAAAAGATAAAAAAACAGAAAAGGGGGCG
>CAZSPM010000274.1:0-3870 GCA_964608785.1 uncultured Eubacteriales bacterium | reverse complement strand
TATCTTTCACCTTCACCGCGACCTCCACGAGCCTTGTCCTTACCTCTATATTTCCCCTGGAACAGGACCTTTTCGTGAATCTGTTGATCCCCTTCTTATAGATGAATGGCACTGGATGACTTTCTATGAAGTCACAGAGCTCACTCAAATGGGTATGCCCGGTGTTTGGACACATGGTTTTTCTGCGGGCTGGTATCCAGGCTATCTGTTTGAAATGTCTAATCTTCATAATGCTATCGGTCGGTTTTATGAAACGCTGGGGAATGATGGTGCCACTACAGCAAAAAGAACGAGAAAAAATATTGACGAAACCTATGGAGTTTTTAATTTTTTCACAAGGCAATGGTTCCGCCCGTGGCCAGCGATGGATGAGGTTCTCTGGTCCCACAGGAACAATGTGAACTATCAACAGAGTGGTATCCTTTCAAGCCTTAAAAATGTTTCTAAAAATAGAGAGACAATTCTGTATAATTTTTGGAGGAAAAGCATCAATGCTGTGAACAAAGGTAAAAACGAGCCGCCTTATGCTTGGATTATTCCCTCTGAGCAATGTCATCCGGTTGAGATGGCCAACCTCTTGAACCTGCTCATGAAACAGGGAGTTGAAATTCACAAAATACAGAAAGAAGTGAAAATTAAAACAGACACTTTCCCCAAGGGCTCTTACATAGTACGGATGGATCAGCCTTATGGGGTCTATGCTAGGACAATGCTGGAGGTACAAAGATTTCCGGAAGAATATCCACCTCCTTTTGACGATACGGGTTGGACACTCGGGTACATGCACGGAGTTAAGAGCGTCAGGATAGATGATCAATCTATTCTTGATGTTGAGGCTAGTCTTTTGAAAGAAAAAATAAGGATGAAGGGAAGAATGTCAGGAGAGGCTGCGAAATATGCCTATGTCATACCTCATTATGCTAATAACAATCTTATAACTGCCCGATTTGTTCTAAAGGATCAGGAGGTATATGCTGCTGAAGAGGCATTTGAGTTCAAAGGCAAGAAGTTTCCCGCAGGCTCTTTTATTATCCCGAAAGAAAAGAATGATGGAAAACTTCATGAGCTGATTATATCGCTTGTCGAAAAACTGGGTCTTACGGCTTATGCTGCCGATGGAGAACTAAAGGTTAAGAAACATCTCCTCAATCTGCCAAGAGTTGCCCTCTATCATACCTGGACATACACTCAAGACTCGGGTTGGGTGAGGTTTTCCTTTGATCAGTATAATATTCCTTATGCATACATTTCGAAGGATCGACTGCAAAAAGGGGATTTGAAAAGAGATTATGATGTTATTGTTATACCCCGCCAATTCTCTGGAAAATCAATTGTTTTCGGTATTGATCCAAAATTCGGACCTCTTTCTTACGAGAAAACAGAAAAATTCAAGTATTCAGGGCTCCAGGATCAAAGCAAAGATATAACTGGCGGCATGGGTTATATTGGCTTAAAGAACTTGCAGGACTTCATAGATCTGGGAGGAGTTTTGGTATTAATCGATAGGTCGAGCCAGTTGGCCATGGATTATGGCTTTGTTAGGTATATATCTGAGGCAAGGACACCAGGGCTTGTCATACCAGGGTCAATATTGAGGGCTGATGTGGTTAACAGCCAAAGCCCGATTGTCTATGGATATGGGGAAAATATACCTCTTTTTCATAGCTTTGGTTTTATGTTCAATGTTCCGGAAGAGGAAAAGAAGTATGTCGTGGTCCGATATTCTAAAGATGATGATATCTGTATGAGTGGAATTGTTAAGGGAAAAGAAAAGATAAAAGGAAAGGCAGCAATTGTTGATGTGCCAGTAGAGAAGGGCCATGTTATTATGTTCAACTTCAACCCCATTCACCGCTTTCAGAATAAAATGGATTTTATGCTTGTATTTAATATCTTACTGAATTTTGATGATTTAAACGTTTCCCTCAGAGAAAACGATTAGCCTCTGATAATTTTATTATAAAAAAAGGATTATTAGAAAGGAGGATTAAATGATTAAACCTGGAACGAAAAAGATGGCTATTCTGCTTTTGAGCATCAGTATTGTTGTTTGCTCGATTTCTGCTGGGGATGGAAAGCGATCAGAAAGGGAAGCTATCTACTACAAGTACTTGAGGTTTGCTTCTTTAGTTAAAGGCGGTTCAATCCAGCCCCACTGGATGGCTGATGGGAACAGCTTTTGGTACGCTGAGGGAGCTCCTGATAAAACTGTTATTTACAAGGTCGATGCTAAAGCCAATACAAAAGTAAGTCTGTTTGATACAGAGCGGCTTCGTCAAGCTCTGATTCCTGTCTTAGGATACGAACCTCCCTACAAGGGGCTTCCTTTTAAAGAATTCAGCTTTGTATATGGAGAGAAAGCGGTCAAATTTAGCGTTGAAGAGAGGGAGTTTATCTGCCAGCTTGACACATACAAGATCACTCCAGTCCCATCTCCCTCTAAAGCTGAAAAAAGCCGTATGATTCCCCAATTCGTTAGGAAAGGCATCATGGCTGGCACACCGGATGTTTTTGAGATTCTTTCTCCTGATGGCAGATGGTTCTTGGGAGCCAAGGATTATAATCTCTACTTGCGCTCTACGTATGATGGCAGGAGTGAACCGTTAACTGAAGATGGTATCAAGGATTACGATTGGGATGTAGAAGGAGCAAAATGGTCGCCAGACAGCCTTAAGGTATCTGTTTTTAAGGTTGACTGGCGGAAGGTATCCCTTTTACCTCTTGTTCATTGGCTGAAACCCAAGGAAGAAGTTGAATGGGTTCACTTCAGCAAAGCAGGAGGCCCGATTCCTCAGGTTGAGCTCTATATCGTTGACATCCTCTCTAAAAAGCAGGTTCGCGTCGACATTGGCGATAGCTCTGATCAATACATTTCTATGATTGACTGGTTACCTGATGGCTCTGAGCTGATTTTTTCCCGTACGGATCGAGAAAATAAGAAGCTCGATCTTATGGCAGCTGACCCACTGACAGGTTCAAGCCGAGTTATTCTTACCGAAACACAGGAAACTTTCGTCTCAATGATGGGAATTTCTGGTCGGCAGTTCAATTTGTTCAAGGACGGAAAAAGATTCATCTGGATATCTGAAAGGGATAAGTGGGCTCATCTTTACCTGTATGATATAAAAGGGAATCTTATCAAACGATTAACTAAGGGAGCTTTCCCGATAGTTGGAGTTGTTGCCATTGATGAGAAGGCTGGCCGGGTCTACTTCACTGCCCATGGTGAAGAACGCCTTTATGATACACATCTATACCGGGTGGATTTTGAAGGTAGAGGTTTCAAGCGTTTGTCGGAAGTCACCGGGCAGCACAATATTCAATTCTCTCCGTCAAAAGAATTTTATCTTGATACGCACTCGAATATAGACCGGCCTCCTGTGGTGGAATTGAGAAAGGCAGATAGCACATTTCTTCAGACTGTCTCTGAAGCTAATATTGATGCTCTCAAAGAATTGAAATGGAGCCCACCCGAAGAATTCGTAGTTAAAGCAGATGATAAGAGAACAGATCTTTATGGCATAATATATAAGCCTTACGATTTCGATCCAAACAAAAAATATCCGGTTATTGATCAGATCTATAATGGACCTCAGACTACCTGGGTGCCCCGTACATTCACTGGACGACGAGGGATCTGGCCTCAAGCATTGGCACAGTTAGGTTTTATAGTTATTATGGTAGATGGCCGTGGAACACCAGGACGAGGGAAAGAGTTTCAGGATGTAGTCTATGGTAATTTTGGCCGAAATGAGATTCCAGACCATGTGACCACACTCCGACAGCTTGAAGAAAAGCGGGCTTATATAGATTTAGATAGAGCTGGACTTTATGGCGGCTCATGGGGGTGCACACTGACCAACCCTACCT
>CAZSPM010000273.1:0-3871 GCA_964608785.1 uncultured Eubacteriales bacterium | reverse complement strand
ATTTCGAACGATTATTCAAGTCTATTGAGCCGTTGATGTTAGACGCCGATAAATTGTTACAGAAAGGCCTGGGATGGTTTTTAAGAGAGGCCTGGAAACTGAATCCCAAAGAAACCGAAAGCTTTCTCTTAAAATGGAAGGATACATGCGGCAGGATAATTATTCAATATGCGACTGAGAAGATGGATAAAGAGAATAGAGGCAGATTCAGAAGAATTAAGAAATAAGGAATATTTGCTGTCATTCCTGTACAATCCGTCATTCCCGTGTAACTTGTGCCCGTGAAAACGGGTAACGGGAATCCAGGCTTGTTCCCGCAGAAGCGGGAAACCAGATAGGTCTGGATTCCTGTACAGTTTGTGCCCGCAAAGCTTATGCCCGCAAAGCTTGTGCCCGCAAAAGCGGGTAGCGGGTAGGCGGGTAACAGGAAACCAGAAACATGCCCGTCATTCCCTCGTAAGAGGGAATCCAGACCTATCTGGATTCCTGCTTTCGCAGGAAAGACGATTGATCTAGATTCCTGCGTCCGCAGGAATGACGGAAGTATTGATGTTTCCTCCTAATTCCAGGAATGACACATTGTAAAAGCAGGAATCCTTCTTTATTGTCATTCCCACGGAAGTGGGGATCCAGCATTATTGTCATTTTATTCATCTTTTTCTAAGAGGGGGGAACTTTTCAGGAGGGCGGCGGTGTCTTGTCGCCTGCTCATAAGCATAGGCAATCTTGATTATATCAGGCTCTCCGAAAAGCCTGCCCACGATCTGTAATCCAGCAGGAAGATTTCCATAGGTGAATCCCATTGGCACAGAGAGGCCAGGTAAGCCCGTGTGAGGAGGAATCAATTGGCTATTATCGCCCGCTGGACTTTTGAGATCGCCGATTTTTCTTGGGGGGTTGCTCCATGTCGGATAAACAATTGCATCCAGCTGATGTTCGTCCATAGCTTCTGAAACAGCTTTGCGAAAAGTGATATTCCGCGGCTCATTGTATAAATCCTTACAAGCAGGTTCTTTATCTACAGGAGATTTCAATGCCCGCTTTAATCTTTTTTCAATATAGGGAGCATAAAGCCCTGAATTCACGATCTCAGTGAGGGTTTTGAAACGGGCTTTCTCTCCAAGCGAGGCGAGATAATTATTGACATCATATCGGAATGTGTTGCACCAAAGTCCTTTTGTCAGTTCTTCAAAGCCGGAAATAACGAAAGGGTCGACAATCTCTGCACCTTGAGATTTCATGTCTTCAATCGCTTTTTCAAACAATGCCTTGACTTGGACATCGGCTGTTGGCTTATCTGTATAAAACCGGAAGACACCTATACGTGCTTCTTTGAGACCGTCTTTTTCCAGAAAGCGCGTATAGTTGTCAGGAAGTTTGCCTTTACTATTTGTGGTAATGGGATCAGCCGGGTCATGACCGGCAATCACTTCTAAGACCCTCACAGCATCCTCAACTGTCCTCGCCATCGGTCCCCCGATATCATTTCGAAGGTAAAGCGGCACAATGCCATCACGGCTTGTCAATCCCATAGTGGATCGAATGCCAACAAGGCAATTGTGTGAGGAAGGACCGCGGATGGAATTTCCTGTATCCGTGCCCAATCCGACTGCTCCCAGGTTTGCGGCAACAGCAGCAGCCGTTCCGCCGCTCGAACCTGCAGGTACACGTTCTAGGTCATAGGGATTGCGGGTTGTGCCAGCTATAGAACTCACTGTCTGATACGGACTGAATGCCCATTCAGCCATATTCGATTTCGCCAGAACAATTGCCCCGGCTTCTCGAATTTTTTTTACTTGAAAAGCGTCATCAGGCGGTATAGAGCCCTTGAGGGCCAGCGAGCCGGCTGCAGTCTGTAAATCCTTGGTGTCATAATTATCTTTTACTATCACAGGAATGCCATGCAGAGGACGGAGTTTTTGTGTCGTTTGGAATTCCTTGTCCAGCTCATCCGCTCTTTTCAAGGCATCTGGGTTAACGACAACAATGGAATTGAGTCCCAGAGGTTGGTCATAAGCCTCGATGCGCTTGAGATAGTATTCGACTAACTGACGACAAGTGATCCTAGCTGACCTCATTGCACTATGGATGTCTGCGATTGTTGCTTCTTCGACAGCGAGTTCTGGAAACACAGATTCTTTCGTATCATCAGACGCTTTTCGGCAATCTGTGAGTATAAATGGAATGCAAAACAACAGAAATAAAGATAGTAAAGATATTGTTGATAAGGATATTCTTTTCATGAGAACCTCCTCACAAAAGACGCACTGTGATACTTATCACATGGTAAATATCTTGTGGTCAAATATATCATATTTAGGCAAAAAACAAGACCTGACCCTAATCTTATGAATAAAAATTGATTTATCAATAAATAACTGATAAAAAGAATGGATAAGATTTAGCGGAGAATGTAATGATTAAAATAGGAATTATATGTCCATGCCCAATCGAGTATGAAACCTGTTGCGGCAGTTTGGAATTACGTAATGAAAAAGAATTAGGCGGAAGAGCTGTCTCTTTCAAGACAAGCGGCAACATCGATTTATATGCAATAAAGGCGGGTCCAGGGAAGATTCAATGCGCTTCTGCTGCACAGTTGATTATCGATAGTTACCGCCCTAGCTATTTATTTGATGTGGGAGGCGCAGGAGCATTATCGAATGAACTGAAGATTTACGATATAGTCTGTGCCAAGAATGCATTTGAGTATGATGTGTACGATATCGACAATTTTTCAAAATGGCCTTCTGGCTTAACTACGAGCACAGTGCTGACAAAATTATTATCTTCTGAATTTGGAATTATAGAGGAATTTATTGAGTGGGTGGCATTGAACAGTTCATCACGTTTGGTGGTGGGAAATATTGCCAGTGGAGAAAATATCGTTGCCGGGGGAAAATTGAGGCAGGAGTTGCATGAGAAGTTAGGAGCTGTTGCCTGCAATTGGGAAACATCGGCTGTGTTCAAAACAGCTCAGCTAAACAGTGTTCAGGCATTCTCTTTCAGAGTCATCACCGACAAGGGGGATAAAAACTACAGGGAACAGATAAAGAAAAACTGGGAAGGGGCACTCAAGATTCTCTATACTGTCTTAGAGGAGTTTATTCACAGCGGATGGCTGCTCCGTATTTCTCAAGTGTTATGAAGCCATCGAGCTCTTTATCAAAAAGCAAAAGGAGGAGGGGATGAAGAGGAATCTTGCATTTCTACTTTTTCTACCCATATTATTTGTATTCTTTGCTTGTTCGTCACAGCCAGTGCAATCAGAAGATGATCCTTCTCTTTTGAACCTGGAACGTATCTTTAGTTCCAGAAAATTCGCGCCAGAGAGATTTGGCCCAGCACGCTGGCTTAAATATAAGAGCGCTTACACAGTTCTTGAACGATCGGAGTCGAACAAGGATGCCAAGGATATTGTTCTCTACAGTCCTGAAACCGGTCAGCGCGAAATTCTCGTTTCTTCTAGCCAGCTCATTCCACCAGGCAGTAAGGAATCTCTTTCGATTTCCCACTATGACTGGTCTTCAGACGGAAAAAGACTTCTCATCTTCACCAACACAAAACGTGTTTGGAGGCAGAATACACGGGGAGATTACTGGGTTCTTGACTTAAATGATTGGAGTCACCATAAACTGGGAGGAAAAGCAGAGCCTTCGACCCTCATGTTTGCCAAGTTTTCGCCTGATGGAGATCGTGTGGGGTATATTATCAAAAACAACATCTATGTGGAGGATTTAAAAAGCCACAGGATTCAACAGCTAACAAAGGATGGCTCCCAGACCATCATCAACGGCACCTTTGATTGGGTTTATGAAGAGGAATTATCGCTCAGGGATGGTTTCAGATGGAGTCCGGATGGAAAATGGAT
>CAZSPM010000272.1:0-3885 GCA_964608785.1 uncultured Eubacteriales bacterium | reverse complement strand
CTGGTTTTGTGTAATCACAACTAGAAATATCTAGAGGAGTGTAGAGTTCTTTTATCTTGTTCCCTGAAACCGTCGTAAACTGATTCTTACTTTCTATCTGACATACTTTATCATATCTTTCGCGCTTCCAACGATTGAGAGATTCTTTCAATTCCTGCTGAGGGGAATGCTTCTTTTTCAAATGAATCTCTCTCCTTTCTTAAAACGATTTGATTGTACGGGAGTAGAAAGTTTTTAACTCTTCTGCGATTCTATTAATCCTCTGTAACTTTGAAAACTGTGTCGTTTTCTCTTACCGGGCCTTCAACCTTAAGTCCCACTGGCTCTCCTGGCTGGGCCGATTCCACAGAGCTGTGCTCTAGCTGCATCGACTCTACCTTCTGGTAAAAATCTGTGGTATGACCTTTGAAGTGAATCGTATCGCCAACGCGAAGCTCTCCCTTGGTTAACTCCAAAACACCCACGCTTATTTTGGAAAAAAAGTGGGTAATCCTTCCAATTTCTTCTTCCATCAAGGCCTCCTATCAGAAGACTAGATAAAAAATTATCAAAATTCCAAGAAATAGGCAAACTGTTTTAGGTGCAGAGGACAGAACCACCATTCACATTTAAGACTTCACCCGTTATATGTCGAGCCAAGTCAGAAGCCAGGAAAAGAATTGGCCCGGCAATATCTTCAGGGGAAGGAATTCGTCCTAAGGGAATGGAATCTTGTACTTTTCTACGGAAATCATCATCGTTAAAAACCTCAGCGCACATTTCTGTATCCACCCAACCTGGAGCGACGCAGTTGACACGAATATTGAAAGGAGCTAGTTCAACAGCAAGAGATTTTGTCAATGACACGAGGGCCCCTTTACTGGCTGCATAATGTGAGTGATAGGCTTCTCCTCTTACAGCCGCTGTGGAAGATACATTGATAATCCATCCTTTCTTTTTCTCTTTCATGTTCGGAACAACTGCACTGCACGTATGGAAAACTCCATCTAAGTTTATCTTCATGGTCTCTGACCAGACCTCCTCAGTCATATCACCCATCTCCCCATAGGTCCATATCCCAGCATTGTTAACTAATACATCTATTCGGCTCCATCTCTCCAAGATATCTTTGACCATAAGTGTGATATCACTCTCTTTGGAGACATCTGCATTAAAAATCAAACATTCCCTTCCGATTCTGGAAATTTCTTCTTTAACTTCTTCTGCAGCCTGTCTTTGGCTGAGGTAATTTATGGCAACATCGCTCCCGACCCTGGCAAACAAGAGGGAAGCCGCCCTACCTATTCCTCTTGAACCACCGGTTATTAATGCTTTCCTTCCCTCTAAGCTAATCATCCCTCCTCCTTAATCTCAACCTTTTTCAGTATTCCAGAGATAAATCTTCCATCTCATCAAACTGAAAGTATCGGTAAATTTCCTGCTCATTTGGAATAATCTTCTCTCTAAAAACTGAGAAATACTCCTCTGGAGTTGGAAGTTTACCACTCAGAGCTGCGATAGCGGCAAGTTCAGCTGAACCTAGATAAACACGTGTATCATCTCCTATTCGGTTATCGAAATTTCGTGTTGAGGTTGAAATAATCGTAGTCTCAGGCCGCACCCTTGCCTGATTCCCCATGCATAGAGAACAGCCAGGAATCTCTGTCCGCGCACCAACACTGGCGTAAATTGTGTAGTAACCTTCTCTCTTTAGCTGGGCCCTATCCATTTTTGTTGGTGGAGTTAACCAAACTTTGGTTTTTAAGTAATTTGCACTTTCTAAAACCTTGCTGGCTGCTCGAAAATGTCCGATGTTCGTCATGCAGGATCCGATGAATATTTCATCGATCTTATCTCCGGCGACATCGGAAAGAAGCTTCACATCATCTGGATCATTCGGGCAGGCTACGATCGGCTCTTTGATATCCGGCAGTCTGATTTCAAGAACCGCTGCATATCCAGCGTTCTCATCGCCCTTAAGAAGGACCGGATTATCCAACCATTTTTCTAAAGCTTTAATCCTTCTTTTTAAGGTATCAGAATCCTGATAACCGTCCTCTATCATTTTCTCCATTAAAGCGATATTACTCTTTAGATACGCGGCAACGCTCTCCTCGCTGAGTGCAATCGTACCTCCTGCAGCAGAACGCTCGGCAGTAGCATTTGTTAACTCGAATGCTTGTTCGACTGCAAGATCAGGCAGTCCTTCCATCTCGATTAATCGGCCGTTGAATATGTTTTTTTTACCTTCCTTAGAAACTGTCAGTACTCCTTTTTGAATGGCAAAATAGGGAATGGCATTCACGACATCTCTAAGAGTAATCCCCGGATTCAACTTTCCCTTAAATGTGACCAAGACTGATTCTGGCATATCTAGAGGCATGAAACCCAAGGCTCCTGCAAAAGCAACAAGGCCTGATCCTGCTGGAAAGCTTAGCCCAAGAGGAAAACGAGTATGCGAGTCACCGGCAGTTCCCATGGCATCTGGAACGAGGAAACGATTTAGCCAGGAATGAATGATTCCATCACCCGGTTTGAGAACCACACCTTTCCGTTCCCTGATGAACTCAGCCAAAGATCTATGCATTTTGATATCTGCGAGTTTGGGGTAAGCCGCTGTATGACAGAAAGATTGCATGAACAACTCTGATTGAAATTCCATACAGGCAAGCTCTTTCAACTCGTCTGCGGTCATTGGTCCTGTGGTATCCTGGGAGCCCACGGTTGTCATCTTGGGCTCGCATGCCGTCTCTGGAAGCACTCCTTCCACACCACACGCTTTTCCCACTATTTTTTGAGCCAAGGAATACCCCTGTCCTTTCCTGGGTGAAGCCATCTCTATGGTGGTGAAGAAATCTGCTTCTGGCATATTAAGAGCTTTCCGCGCTTTGGCTGTCAGTGAGCGGCCGATGATTAAATTCAGGCGCCCTCCTGCTCTAAATTCATCCTTGAGGGTCGGAGGATGAAACTCTAAAAAGGCCACCGTCTCTCCTGATTCGCTCATGATGGCTTTTTCTTTCGTATCAATGGTGATGTTATCGCCTGTTTTCAGCTTATCCACATCACACATAATAGGAAGTCCACCCGAGTCTTCTACAGTGTTAAAGAAGATCGGGGCGATCAGTCCACCGATAACAACTCCCCCACGCCGTTTATTGGGCACATAAGGAATATCCACCCCAATATGCCAGAGCATGGAATTAGTGGCAGATTTTCTTGAAGACCCAGTGCCCACTACGTCGGCCACAAAAACAACATGGTGCCCTTCATCTCGAAACTTCTTGATCGTTTCTATTCCACCTGGAAATCTTATCTCTCCCATAGAGAGGGCATGAAGAGGGATGTCAGACCTGCTCCAGGCATACTTCGCAGGAGACAGATCGTCAGTGTTCACCTCTCCCTCTACCCTGAATATCCTGAGGGAAATCTTCTCGGGAAATGGCGGCTTCGACAGGAACCAATCTCCATTTGCCCACGAAGTGAGTACTTCTTTAGCATGAAGATTACTCTTCGACATTTCAACAATTCTGTCAAAAGCACTGTAAACCAGAATCGTTTGCTTCAAGGCTTCTGCAGCCTTCGGCCCAAGTTCTTCATCCTTTAAAAGCTCCATCAAAGGTTCTATATTATATCCTCCGAGCATTGTGCCAAGGAGAAAGACCGCATCTGTCTTGGTCAAGATTGGAGAAGAGACTCTGCCCTTGACTACCTTTTCCAACCAAGTGGCTTTTACCTTTGCTGCCGGATCAACGCCTGGAGCCACACGCTCTTTCAACAGCTTCATAAGAAAACCCTCTCTGTCTTTGGGTGGATTTTCCAGTCGTTTACAAAGCTCCTCGGTCTCCTCTGGATTCAATGGCAAGGCAGGAATCCCCTGCGTTTGCCTTTCAGCTTCATGTTTTAAAT
>CAZSPM010000271.1:0-3886 GCA_964608785.1 uncultured Eubacteriales bacterium | reverse complement strand
TCAAAAAGGAGGAAGCCGAGCTCCATTGTAGAAAAGGTCCTTCGTTCGGCCATTGCCAACGCCCAGCAAAAAGCTCCTAATATTGATGTGGATAATCTTTATATCGCCGGAATTTCTGTCGACCAAGGTCCTCAGATGAAGAGATGGAGAGCCTCTCCTATGGGAAGGGCTTCCCGTATTCTTAAAAGGACGAGCCATGTCCGTGTCATTTTAGAAGAGAAGAAAGGGAGATAAAAGTGGGACAGAAGACACACCCTTGCGGATTTAGATTGGGATTTAACAAACAATGGAGTTCTCGTTGGTTTTCTAAGGGAGCAGAATATGGGCGCTTGATACATGAAGATCTGAATATGAAAAAGACAATAAAAAAGAGATATTTCCATGCGGGGATTGCTGGAGTTGAAGTTGAACGAGTGGGGCCAAAAATTAGAACCATAATCCACACAGCTCGGCCAGGCATCGTTATAGGACGGGGAGGAAAGGAGATTGAAAGTCTCAAGGTTGTCCTTCAGGATATCGCTCAAAAGGAGGTTTATGTAGATATAAGAGAAGTGGATAAACCCGAGCTCAATGCTTTATTAGTGGCAGAAGGTATTGCTATCCAGCTCGAGAAAAGGATAGCTTATCGAAGAGCCATGAGGAGGGCTGTGGGTTTGGCCTTGAGAATGGGAGCAAAAGGGATAAAAGTGATGTGTTCCGGCAGGCTAGGAGGTGTGGAGATAGCCCGTTCGGAATGGTACTTAAAGGGCCAATTGCCCCTTCAGACTTTAAAAGCGGATATTGATTATGGTTTTACTGAAGCTTTCACGACTTACGGCCAGATAGGCATAAAAGTCTGGCTCTATAGAGGTGATGTAGAAAAGGCGAAAATGACCTCCCAGACGACTGAAGTGGAGGAGATTTAGCCATGCTGATGCCAAAGAAAACCAAATACAGAAAACAGCAAAGAGGAAGAAGGAGGGGAAAGGCGTGGCGGGGATCAGATTTATCTTTCGGGGAGTATGGTCTTCAGGCATTAGAGCCATGTTGGCTCACAGCCCGCCAACTTGAGGCCGGCCGAATTGTTATTACCCGTCATACAAAGAGGAAAGGGAAGCTTTGGATTAGAGCTTTCCCGTGGAAGCCGATAACCAAAAAGCCAACCGAGGTCAGGATGGGAAAGGGGAAAGGAGACCCAGAATACTGGATCGATGTGATTAAACCCGGAAAGATAATATATGAATTAGAAGGTGTGTCCGAAAGCATTGCCAAGGAAGCCATGAGATTAGCTGCTCATAAACTCTCAGTCAGAACAAGGTTTATTTCGAGAGAGAGTAGCGGGGAATTAAAATGAAAGCAAGAGAGTTTAGAGAAATGTCTCTGGATGAGCTTCATAGCAAAGAGACTGAACTGAAAGATCAGCTTTTTAAACTGAAGTTTCAGCATGCATTAGGGCAACTGGAAAATGCTTTAAAGCTCAAGAATATTAAAAGAGATATAGCAAGACTCAAAACCATATTGAAAGAAAAGAGTGAAGAAACGGAATAGAAAATGAGCACACAACCAAGAAAGACAACCAAAACCGGTGTTGTTGTCGGAAAAAAAATGAAAAAGTCGGTCACTGTTCTTGTTGAACGACAAGTGAAACATCGATTGTACAAAAAAATCATTAAAAGGAAAAAAAGGTTTCTTGTCCATGATGAATATGAGAAGTGTAAAGTCGGGGATTTTGTAAAGATCATAGAGACTAGGCCCATAAGTAAAAGAAAAAGATGGCGGATTTTAGAAATTGTAGGCTTATCTCCCGACGAGATAGAAGGAGAAGTTGAGGAAAAGAAGGAATGATACAAACACAAACCATGCTCAAGGTTGCCGATAATTCAGGAGCAAGAAAAATATTATGTCTCACTCCTCTGGGAGGAGGAGTCGGAAAAACAGCGACTATAGGAGATGTCATTTCTGCATCGGTAAAAGAGGCAGAGCCTGAGAGCAAGATTCCTAAGGGAAAAGTCGTGCGGGCTGTCATTGTCCGGACAAGGAAGGAGATTCGCCGCAGAGATGGTTCTTATATCCGTTTCGATGACAATGCTGCAGTGATTATAGACAGATTGGGAGAACCGATTGGAACACGAGTGTTTGGCCCTGTTGGAAGAGAGTTGAGGGAAAAGAGATTCATGAAAATTGTTTCCTTAGCGCCAGAGGTCCTCTGATGAGTAAGGTCATGTTAAAGAAAAATGACGTTGTTATAGTGGTCAATGGGAAAGACAAGGGAAAGACTGGTAAGATTTTAAAAGTGCTCCCTGAGAAAAGAAGAGTTGTGGTCGAAAAGATCAATTTCGTAAAGGAATTTATTCGTCCAGATCAGAGCAAAAATATTCAGGGAGGAGTCATGGAGAAAGAAGCTCCTATTCACATGTCCAATCTGATGCTTTATTGCTCTGAATGTGGGCAGGGAGTCAGGATACGAAAACAAAGGTTTGAAGATGGAAGCAAGATTAGGATTTGTGGCAAGTGTGAAACAAGCTTAGAGAAGCAATAATAAGGAAAGCGAGATGGGCCGTCTTATAGAAAAATACGAGAAAGACATCATCCAGGAGATTCAGAAGGAGTTTAACATAAAGAATAAAATGGCTGTTCCGAGACTCGAGAAAATTATCATCAA
Organism: uncultured Eubacteriales bacterium; assembly: GCA_964608785.1. Lineage (GTDB taxonomy): Bacteria > Acidobacteriota > Aminicenantia > Aminicenantales > Aminicenantaceae. The sequence continues at coordinate 1,245 of CAZSPM010000271.1, read as the reverse complement.
TATAGGCGTAGGGGAGGCCATCCAGAATATTAAGTCTTTAGATGCGGCTAAAAAGGAATTGAGTCTTATCACTGGTCAATGGCCAGCAGTGAGCAGAGCTAAAAAATCTATTTCTTCATTTAAGCTCCGAAAAGGGCAGGCCATTGCTTGCTTTGTTACCCTGCGCAAGAGAAGAATGTATGAGTTTTTCGATCGCTTGGTCAACGTAGTTCTTCCTCGCGTCAGAGATTTTAGAGGTGTCTCTCCGCGATCATTTGACGGAGGAGGAAATTACACTCTGGGCATGAAGGAACAGCTTGTTTTTCCAGAAATAGACTATACGAAAGTAGAAAAAACGCGAGGGATGAACATAACAATAGTCACATCTGCCAGGAGCGATGAAGAGGCTTTGGTACTGTTTAAAAAATTAGGAATGCCTTTTGGCGAATCTTAAAAGGAAGGTTAAAAGTGTCTAAAAAATCGTCGATGGCAAAATATTTGAGAGGACCGAAGTACCCGACAAGAATAAAAAACCGCTGTCGGATATGCGGGCGCTCTAAAGGATACTATCGGAAATTTGATATGTGTCGATTATGCTTTCGGGAGCATGCTTTGAAGGGCGAAATACCCGGAGTGGTTAAGGCATCATGGTAGACCTAAAGAAAGGATGAAGTCATGAGTTTTACTGATCCGATTGCTGATATGCTCACCAGGATAAGAAATGCTTTCAGAGTCAGGAAGAAAGAAGTCAAAATTCCTTCCTCCCGAATGAAAGTTGAGATAGCAAAGGTCCTGAAAGATGAAGGATTCATCAAAAACTTCAAGGTAATCGATGATAATAAACAGGGGGTTTTGAATATTACCCTCAAGTACAATGAGAATAGCGAGAGCGTCATTTCAGGACTCCGCAGGGTGAGCCGCCCCGGTTGCCGAATATTTTGTAAAAAAGAGTCTATTCCAAAGGTTCTTGACGGACTGGGAATAGTGATCTTATCAACTTCTCAGGGCGTTGCCGCAGGAAAACAATGTGAGGAACTTGGCGTTGGAGGAGAAGTTTTATGCTATGTCTGGTAAATAAGATGAGAGAGGGAGCATAAAATGTCAAGAGTGGGAAAGCAGCCTATTCCTTTACCCGGCGGCGTTAAGGTTAATATCCTGACTGAGAAAATTGAATTTGAGGTGCCGAAGGGGCGGCTTACTTCTCCAATAACGCATGGGATTAATGTCAGGATTGACGCTAAGCAAATTACTGCAACTAGGCTTTGC
>CAZSPM010000270.1:0-3910 GCA_964608785.1 uncultured Eubacteriales bacterium | reverse complement strand
CAGGAACACGCAGTGGTAAGACGGTCCTTGAAGTCTATGCCAAGATCACCCGAGCGATTTAGCGATTCCTCTCCTTCTTCCTGACCCCCCCCACCGATAAGATAAGGCATCAGATGAACTCTTTTCCCTTTACTCAGATTCTCTAATCCTGTGAGATGACCACAATAGGAGATTTTGTATTTTCCAAAATATCCAAAATCACGAAGAATGGGTGACCAGTAGGTTTCTTCTCTCTTTCGGGCAACTTGGCGTCCGAAATTAATCCCCCAGGTCTGATTCTGGTTTTTATTAAACCGAAGAGTATAAAATGGGATGGCTATCTCTGCGGTCCAGCCCTGATCGGTTCTTCTTACTTTCGCCTCCCATATCCCATCCCAATTCCAATTGATACTGCTGCCTTCATCCCTGATCAGGGCATCTCGCTTGGCTCCAAGGGGATTAATGGTAAAATAGAATGCATTGCGATGGTCATGAAATGTATCGATGAATATTTCAAAATAATCATTATCCTTAAGCTCACTGTCCCGTCTCATCTCGTTCGCCACAATCTTGTGCGGCTGACTGTCAAAGCATATAACGCCTATATAAAGATACTGGACATCATAAAGGATTCTAATTTCGGTCAGTTCAGTGGCGGATTCTCCTTCGTTCGGTTCTCGCTGAGTGAAGTTATTTATGAATCGAGCCTCTTTCCAGGAAGATTCACTAATGTGTCCATCTAATTTAATCGGCTGAGATATTCTATAAGCAGAAATCTGGTAATCACTTGAATCAAGACCAAAGAGGAAAGAAAAAGAAAAGAAAAAAAATGCCGCTAGAAAAAAGCGAATGCGTCTCTCAATCCTCATCTTATTCACTTTTACCCATCTGGCTCATCTTAAAATCTCCAAAATAACCAATATAAACAATATACTTAAAAATTTCCATAGTATAAGCGAAAGAGGGTTGCACAAAGGCTTTAATATGTGTAAATTCTTAATATTCGTGATTAGGAGGTAAGAAGCTATAAGATGAAAAAAAGGTGTGATTGGACAACGGAAAACGAGCTTTACCTGGATTATCACGATAGGGAATGGGGAGTTCCCGTTCATGACGATCAAAAACTATTCGAATTTCTCGTCTTGGATGCGATGCAAGCAGGCCTGAGCTGGTTCATCGTCCTTAAAAAACGAGAGAATTTCAAAAAGGCCTTTGATAATTTTGACGCCAGAAAAATCGCTGAATATGATGATAAGAAGGTGAAAGAACTTCTTTCTAACAAAGGAATCATCCGCAATCAAAGAAAAATTGAAGCATCCATCCAGAATGCCAAAGCATTCTTAGCAGTCCAAAAGGAGTTTGGCACATTCGACAATTACATCTGGCAGTTTGTAGGAAGAAGACCCAAGAAAAACTCCTGGAAAACAATGGGGAATATTCCCTCAAAATCTGGAGAATCAGACGCCATGAGTAAAGATTTAAAGAAAAGAGGATTCAAATTTGTCGGCTCTACAATCTGTTATGCCTTTATGCAGGCAGCAGGGCTAGTCAATGACCATACAGTTGATTGTTTTCGTTATAACGAGGTTGCAGAATAAAAAGATCCTTTTTCTTGACTAAATGTAACGAGCTTTTAAAAAAATATACAAGAAAAGAATGAGAGGCTAAGGCCAAAATCCTTATACAGACAAATCATTGAGGAAAAGGAAAATGCTTCTTGCGCTTAAAAAAAACATAATCTACGGTCCAGTCAACTCGAGACGATTGGGCCGGTCATTGGGAATAAACATTTTACCGTCAGAACAAAAGGTCTGTCCATTTAACTGCGTATATTGTCAATACGGTTGGACTAGCGTTCATACCAAGCGAGTTAAATGCTACTCTGGATTTCCTTCGGTTCAAGCTGTAAAAAAAGCTCTGGATGCATCGCTGATGGCAATTCCTATTCCTCCCGCTTACATCACTTTCTCAGGCAACGGGGAGCCAACTGAGCATCCAGATTTTGATGCAATCATAGAAGAGGTTGTTGCCGTGCGAAACAGACTGGCGCCAGAAGCAAAAACGGCGGTTCTTTCGAACTCTGCCTTGGTGTCAGATGATACCGTCAGAAAGAGCCTTGCAAGACTCGATCTGAGAATTATGAAGCTCGATTGCGGGTATCCGCAAAGCTTTGAAAAATACAATCAACCGGCAAAGGGGATTGAGCTTGAAGAAATCACGATAGGATTGATAAAATTATCTGAATCATCCGATGTGATCATCCAGACGCTCCTTTCGTCTGGTCATGAGGGAAACCTCAAATCTCAAAATATCACTGAATGGATTAAAAGATTGAAAAGAATCAGGCCAGCTTCTGTTCAATTGTACACATTGGATAGACCTTTTCCCGCCAATGACCTCAAACCGGCTGCCGAAGATGAATTACGTGGGATAAAGACTCTGGTTCAAAAAGAGGGCATTTCTATCGATATTTTTTAGCTCCTGTGTCGGGCTAGGTGTTCAATCCCCTCCAGAAGCATATCGATATGTTTTAAAGAGACATATATGTGGGTCGAAACTCTCACTCCATGTGTTCCTGCCTTGTTACTCCCGATGGTCCTGATTACAATATTGTACTTTTCCCTGAGATAATTGAGCATCTTTTGAGGTTCAACACCCTCCGCATGAAAAGCAGTCAGTCCTCCACTGAGATAGGGATCTTTTGAAGTATGCAAAACAACTCCGGGGATCTTACTCAATTCCCTCTTCAAATAGCCGGCAAGCGTCTTTACCCTTCTTTCAATCCTCTCTCTGCCAATAGCATTCTGAAAATCAATTGCCTCTCCGAGTGCAATAGTCAGGGCATCTGCTCTTTGTCCCAGAGTCTCAAATTTCCTCGAGTTCTCGTGAGAATCCCAACCACTAGAAGCGATCGTTGGCCACAGCTTGTCCTGAACTTCCTTCTTTACATATAACAGGCCAACTCCTGTGGGAGCTCCAAGCCACTTATAGGGACTCGTAGCAAAGAAATCAATACCCAATGTTTTCATGTCGAGATTCAGCATGCCTATACTGTGAGCGCCATCGGCAACAACAAGAACGCCCTTCTCATGTGCCATCTTGCTCAATTCCTGGAGAGGAGATATGAGTCCTGAAATAAACACAGCATGACTAACGCTTATGACCTTGGTTCTTGAGGTTATGGCTTTTCTAAAACCATCCACAAATTCATCCACGTTCTTCGGAGGGAGCCCTATAGGAACATTTATGATCTTAATCCCGTATCTTTTCTCCTTGAGTTTCCATGGATGAGTTCCGCCCGGATGTTCCATGCTGGAAAGAAGCACTTCATCTCCTTCCTTTAAATCCAGGCCATTGGCTACAAAATTCATGCCTTCAGTTGTATTTCTGGAGATGACAACCTCATCGGGAGAAGCGTTGACAAATTGTGCCAACTTGGTTCGGACTTCTTCCTTTTTTCTTGGGATAAAATTATAGACATCGTAAGGATTGGTGACTTGGACTCTGAATGTTTTAAGCAGGGTGTGAAAAACTGGCTTAGGCATGGGGCCTACGGTTCCATTGTTCATCATGATGAGGTTATCTTGAAAAAGAAAATGTTTGCTTACGGCATCCCAGTAAATCCCATCCGGAGACTCATCCTCTATGTATTTCTGGTTTAAAGAAGTTATGCTTTGATAAACACCCGCATTTAATCTGCTTAGAGAAGCAATAGAAAGAGCCGAACCGGCTGCCAAATATTTGATGAAATCTCTCCTTGAAAGCCCCTTCAAACCCTTCTCAGAAATGGATTGCAGCTCATGATTCATTCCTTAATTCTCCTTTGCTCGATTTGTCTCATTTTATTCATATAAAGTCAGCCCTGTCAATTGAAACCGGGCTCTATAACAAAAAGTTGGGTATTGATTCGAATCATCGGGGTCAGACCTTG
>CAZSPM010000269.1:0-3949 GCA_964608785.1 uncultured Eubacteriales bacterium | reverse complement strand
ATGAACAACCTGGGCACAATGCGATGCGCTTGGATGTGGATCTGGGATCTTCTTATACACTCACAACCCTCTTTTCACCTGAGGATACAGTGGGAAATTCTGCCAAACTGATCCAGTTTAAAGGGCGTATTTCTCACTTCGATTATTATCTGATCGCTATCGAAAAACTCTGGCGATTTCATGACTATACCCAGTTTGATTATGAAAATATGAATTTCCTGGAATTGCCTGAGAAACGTCAGCTTCTGGGCGCGAGCACGGCAGGAGAGCTTCTCGGACTCGGTGTGTGGGCAGAGTATGCCTATAATTGGATGGAGTTTTCTAAAGATTTCTACGAACTGGTGGTTGGTACAGACTACACCTTCGATTTTCAAACTTATGTGATGATCGAGTATTTCAGGAATACATTGGGGAAGACCAATCATGAACAATACAATCTCAATGATTGGATGCGGCTGTTGGCCATGGAACAAAAGGCCATCTCCCGCGATCAAGTCTATGTCTTCCTCCAGCATCCTGCAACCGATCTTCTGAATGTTGGACTTTCGACTATTTACAGCATTTCAGACAGCAGCCTCGCATTAATCCCCACTTTGAGTTACTCTCTTTCAGACAACATGGAGATATTTGCTTATCTCAATCTTAATTTTGGCAAGGAAGGAAAATTATTTTCCAAGAATATGGGTAATGGGGGATTGATCAGAGCACGTGTTTATTTTTAGTGAATAATGGTAGAAGAGAAGGAAAATGAGAGAAAAGATACTTAAAAAACTGGCTCAATGGCATGCATCTCACCCCTGGAGAATACTGTTGATAGTTTTAATTATATTGGAGGAGCACTCTTTTTGGGTGTGGCAGCCTGTTTCTTGACCTCTGTCATTGTTCTGCCTGGAATTCTCGGAATAATCGAAAGAAAAAAGGGGTCGCATCTCAACATTTGACATTTTTTTGATGTAGTTTTGTCTTGTTAACGGACGTTTTATATTCTTTCCAATAGTATGTGTATTCAATTCCTTAAAAGACTTCATGTTAAATGTTAAGAATTTGAGCCTTTTCTTCTTTTTCTAATCATGTAATCATGATGAAATGTCAAATGTTGAGATGCGACCCCTTATATTTTTCACCTTTTATAGAAACCCAAATTAAGTTATTTTCGTATATATAACTGAATACATGTGGATAACGCCTACATTTAGATACAATAAAATAATTAACCTGGGTTATTCATAAAAAATGCCGATGAATATGAATAATTCTTAAGGAAGGACGCCATGTTTAAAAACTACCTAAAAATAACACTCAGGAACATAAAACGGCACAAAGGATATTCTCTTATCAATATCTCAGGTCTTGCCATAGGAATGGCTCTGTGCATTCTGATACTGATTTATGTTCAGGACGAGCTGAGTTATGACGATTTTCATGAGAAAGGAGATCGGATCCACCGGATTGCCGAGCTGGAAAACCATGATGGCGAACTCATGCACTACATGAGAATAGGTCCCGGAGTCACAGAGAAATTGAAAGTCGATTTTCCTGATGCTATTGAAAATTCAGTTCGGTTACTTCCAGCCGGTGATGTATGGACAAAATTCGATGATAAACTATTCAAGGAAGATCGCGCATATGTCGTGGATGAGACATTTTTCGACATCTTTAGTTCCGCGTTCATCAGCGGCGACCCAGAGACTGCTCTTAAGGAACCAAATTCACTCGTTCTTAACAAGACAACCGCAGAAAAATATTTTGGGAGCTCTGAAGTAGTCGGGAAAATGGTTCAAGTCGATATGCCCGGTACACCCCTGTTAAAAGTTACTGCCGTGATCGAAGACATACCGCCGAATTCGCATTTCCATCCTGATCTATTGGTGCCTCTCTCAACCATCAGGAATGAACAAAATCAAGCTTTTTTTGATGAACTGATGTACGGGAATGTAGTATGGAGCTACATCCTGCTCAAAGAAGGTTATCCTTTTGAAGAACTGGAAAGCCAGCTTGCGGGATTCCTGGAAAAACACCTGAATGAAGCTCAGAAGAAACGCGTCATGGAATTTTATCTCCAGCCTTTAAAAGATATCCATCTCCGTTCTTCCACTGATCCTTTTACTGAAATCGAACCGGAAAATACAGGAAATATTACATACATCTATATTTTTTCTATCATCGCTTTCGTAATCCTGCTTGTGGCGTGTATCAACTTCATGAACCTTGCCACAGCCCGGTCAGCAAACCGGGCCCAGGAGGTTGGAATAAGAAAGGTCGTCGGGGCAGCCAAGAAACAGTTAACCAGACAGTTTATGGGAGAATCAATTCTTCTGACATTCATGGCTCTACCGCTGGCGCTTGCCATTACTCATCTCTTATTGCCGCTCTTCAATTCCCTGGCTGGAAAAGAGATGGCGATCGCTTATTTCAACAATCCAGTCTTGTTACCAGCGCTGGTATTCATAGTATTATTTGTCGGTTTTATTTCAGGAAGTTACCCAGCCTTTTTCCTTTCCTCTTTTCAGCCTGTGAATGTTTTAAAAGGAAAACAGATCGCCAGTGGAGGCAGCGGTCTTTTGAGGAAGATACTTGTCGTAGGGCAGTTTGCTGTATCTATAGGTTTTGTAATAGGCGTATTGATCGTTATGCAACAGTTGAATTTTATGCGGAGCTCAGACCTCGGATTCAATAAAGACAATGTTGTCGTGATACCAGTTATTCTGCCTGAGCCAGCGCTGCAAAGAGCGAGAAAAGTGGAACTTCTGAAAAACGAATATCTTCAGCATCCCGGCGTCATTGAGGCAGCCGCTACTCAATCAGTACCCAGTGATATCCGCGGTATTGTCAATTGCCGGGTGGAAGGCGCTTCGGAAAGCGAAGCTAAGATAGTAGTACAGGTAGCTACGGATTATGAGTTCCTCAAAACCTTGGAAATCGAGCTTTTAGAAGGAAGAAATTTCTCCCGGGAACACAGCACAGATAGGAGGGAAGGATTTATCATTAATGAATCGGCCGTAAAAAATCTAGGTTTGGAATCGCCGATCGGAAAACGGATTGTGCTCCAAAGGCGAAAGGGTACAATAATCGGAGTCTTCAAATCCCTGCATTGGGAACCGAAAAGACGTTTCATTGCTCCGATGGTATTTTATATGCAGCCAATGAATTACATTAAACTTGCGGTAAGAATAAATCCTAATGATATTCCTGGAACGCTAGCTTTCCTCGAAAAAAAATGGGATGAAAATATCACAACGCGTCCCTTTCAATACGAATTTCTGGAAGACATGTACGACAGACTTTACAAATCCGAGCGGCAAATGACCAATGTGGTCTTCTATTTCACCCTGTTAACAATATTTATTGCATGCCTCGGACTATTCGGACTTGCATCCTATGCTACTGAGCAAAGAACCAAGGAAATCGGAATCCGCAAAATACTCGGAGCATCCGTTCCGGGAGTGGTTATGCTCCTCTGGAGGCAGTTCGGCAAATTAGTGCTCATAGGCAATATTATCGCCATACCTCTGGCCTATTATATCCTGCACAAATGGCTTCAGAATTTTTATTACCGGATTTCAATAGGAGTAGAGGTGTTTCTGCTCTCAACGGTCATGATTATAGCTATTGCCATTCTGTCCATCAGCTACCAATCCATCAAAGCAGCGGTTGCCAATCCTGTTGACTCATTGAGGTATGAATAGAACCCCTTTTACTATTTACGAGAAAAATGCCGATAAAGAAAAAAGGTTAAGGCAAAGGAGATGATTAGTATTACCAGAGGAATTAAGATACCTAACATAATCAATCCTCTTTATCCGAATCCTTCTTATGTTTTTTCAAGTAAGAAAAATAAGCGAGCAAAAGACCCATCAAAGAGAAGAAATAAGCGATGGACATCCCTATAACAACAGAAAGGCTTTGACTCATTTACTCCTCCCACCTGGCAATTTTTTCCAAATCCTCA
>CAZSPM010000268.1:0-3951 GCA_964608785.1 uncultured Eubacteriales bacterium | reverse complement strand
TGCCGATCTTAAATTTAGAAGGAGGTTCATAAAGGACTTGCGGAATAAAAGATTTAATCGCTCCTACCGCTTCTGCTAATAATGCAATAACGATTGATGCCTTGCCTAAAATTCCAAAGAAGAATCTTCTTGTTATCTTTCTTTCTTTTTCTTTCACGGGACTCACATCTCCTTAAAAGAAAATCTTTCCATGGTCATAGCCCCTGTGGGACAGACTGTTGCACAAATACCACAACGTATACAGACAATTTCATCCTTAATCATGGCCGTTAATATTTCCCTTTTACTATTTTTTATTCTCTTTTCAATAATTTCTCTCTGTTCAAGATCAACCTCGGAATACGGAACAAGCTTCAAACAGTTTTTAGGACAATGATCGACGCAGGCCGCACAGAGAATGCATACTTCAGAGTCATAGATCGTATTTATATGGCAGATCAGACAGCGCTGGGCCTGTATTCGAGCTTCTTTTTCTTCGAAAGAAAGTTCAACCTCGTTTACTCCCACCCGGTGTTCGAGAGATATCTTGGGAGGTGTTTCTCTTTCCCTAATCTCATATTCTTTAGGCTTATGATAATCTTCTGGAGGAAGAACTTTTATAGAAACAGAACACATTTTCTTTTTATCTATTTTGCTCAAATAATGGTCGATTGACTGGGCAGCTAATTTTCCGTTCGCCGCTCCTTCGATAAGAATTCTTGCACCAAAAGCAGCGTCTCCTCCGGCAAACACACCTTCTCGAGAAGTGGCTAGAGTCTGGGGATCAACCTTAACAGTTCCCTGGGGAGCTATCTCCACACCATCCTCTGGCCTAATAAATGAAAGATCAGGTGTTTGACCTATGGCTAAAATCACAGATTCCGCTTCAATGATTTCTTCTGTTTCTGGCTCAAGTTCAGGATTAAACCGTCCTTGGTCATCAAAAACCCTTTTTACTTTCAGAAACTCGACAGCTTTGACTTTTCCACCATCGCCAATAATCCGCTTAGGGCCGCGGGAAGGATGGTATGTAATTCCTTCTTTTACAGATTCTTCAAATTCTTCTTTACCCTGAATGGTTTGAGCAGCCGGCATTTCCTCAAATGACTCGAGGCTGGCTACATCAACTTTCAGGGTTCCTCTTCTGAGTGCAGTTCTTGCGACATCTATTGCTGTTAACATCATTCCAGCGTCTGCCGATATATCGATGGCCAGCTTTGCTTCCTCTGAATCAGACAGCGTAGCAAGCACTTCTCTCAGAGCGGTTCGTGCCGAATCCAGGGCCACTAAACCCCCTCCAATGATTACTGTCTTTCTTCCCAGATCGATTTTATATCCCTGGTTAATATTCAAAAGGTAATCCACTGCGTTAAAAACACCTTCATATTCTGTCCCTTCGATCTTAAGCTTACGACTCTGCTGAGCTCCAACTGAAATATATACTGCCTCAAAACCCATCTCTTTTAATTCATCAAGGCCGAATTTTTCGGTAAGAGGTGACTTGAATTTAACATCAACTCCTAAAGAAAGTACAAATTCAGCCTCTTTTCTCAATATATCTTTAGGGAGCCTGTACTCCGGAATAGCTGTCCGCAGCATTCCGCCCAACGTATTAGATGCTTCAAAAACAGAAACCTGATATCCTCTCAGGACCAGATCATGGGCACAGGCTAATCCAGAAGGCCCGCCTCCGATTATCGCTACCTTCCTGCCCATCTTCTTTTTTCTTTTTTCAATAACAGAGGATACATGGAGAGGCCACAGGGATCCCTGGGGAATTTTCTTTCCTTCTGTGAGTAATTCCTGGGTATGAGCTCGCTTAGATTCCACGCCATATTTTTCAGTAACAAATCTTTTCAAAGACCTGATAGCTATAGGCGCGTCTATTTTCCCTCTCCGGCAGGCATCTTCACAGGGTGCAGCACAGATGCGGCCGCAGACAGAGGCAAATGGGTTGGAGGAACGCAACACAAAGAAAGCTTCTTCATCCTGTCCTTTCCCGATGAGTTGAACATACCTTCCGGAATCAGTATGAACAGGGCAGGCTTCCATGCACAAGATATTTGCTCTGTACCACATCAGGTCTGGAACTCTTACTTTATATTTCATTTTTAAACTCTAGAGCCTTCCACAACTCTCCGCCTTTATTTCACTTTTTCAGGAGATTTTAGATATTCTATAATGGCAATAACCTCTTCATCTGTTAATCCCTGTTGGGGCATCGGGATATTGTTAAACTCAACAAGAAGCTGTTTTGCCAGTCCATCTGTTTTAAGCATCGTTTTTGGATTTTTAATAAAATTAAAAAGCCACTCTAAATCTCTTATTTTGGTTATGTTTTTTAGGTCTCCGCCCATAACTAGCTTTTTCCCTGTGATATTGTGGCAGGCATTGCATGCTTTGGCTATGTATATTTTTTTCCCTTGACTGGCCAGTTCTAGGTCAAACTTTTCCTCTGAAATAAAAAGCACCTTTGATTTTGAAGGCACAATTCCCCTTTTCCTTTTCTCTTCTTGGGTTCTGTTGGAAGCTTCTTGAACATAGCTAACAAGATCTCGCATTTCATTCCCAGAAAAGCGCGGCCAAGCCAGGTCTTTCTCCGCCAGCATATCTTCCATCACGATGGCATGATTCCACATCGCTGAGGCTAAAAATATCGGCGAAAAATGTGCTTCACTTTCGCCAAGATCAGGGCCAACATCTTCTCCTTCACCTTCCAAGGAATGACAAAAAATGCAGGTTTTTTCTCTATAAAGTTTTTTCCCCTCTTTTGCATCTCCTTTCTCGTCGTAAAACTGAATGAAGTAGAGAAACGAGATGAGATCCGCCATTTCATTTGGCGTAAAAATCGGAAAAGGAAGGCCGATTCTCCTCATTTCGTGCCACATCTGACTGGAGTGGCTCCATATCTTCCCTGCAATCTCAGTTAGAGTCAGACGCAATTCTCTTCTTCCGATATCAGGCCCCTGTCTCCCCCCTTCGCCCCAAACTGCATGACACACATTGCATTTTTTCTGTGTAAACAGATCTTTTCCTCTTTTGGGGCTTCCCGGTTCTGCAAATATGATTTCTCCTTTTGGATTTTCAGCTGCTCCCCGGATATAAGCCAGCAAATGATTCAATTCCTGGCCTTTAAATTCAGGCTGTTCAAGACCTATTTTTCTCATTTCAGAAAGAATCTCGGTGCTATGATTCCAGAGACCGGTCACTAAGAAAGATGGAGAGATGTATTTTCCATAATCATCCAAAGAAGTTTCATCCTTTTCTCCGTTTTCGCCCACAAAATGGCACCTCGCACAGCCTTTTTCATCAAACAGCCTTTCTCCTTCTATAAAGTTCCCAGGCTGATCAAAATAATTGAAATAATAAATATATCCCATCAAATCGCCCATCTCTTGGGGAGTGAAAGTGGGTCGTGAAACACCCCTCTCTTCCATTATTTCTATCATTTTAGGAGAGTGGCTCCAGAGTACCCCAGCCAGTTGGAGAAGGTTTTGTTCTTTGCTCATCTGGGCAAGGTCAGGACCGAGAGCGTCTCCGATTCCCCATATAGCATGACATTTTATACAACCTTTGCTTACAAAAAGTCTGCTTCCTTTCAAGGGATCTTCTGGAAAGGGAAATGTCTCTTTCTCTTCAGAGGCAAACAAAGAAATCAAAACTGCCGAGATAAAAACCGCCCCTAACAAGATGAAGCGAAAAGTTTTCGATCCTCTTATTAAAGTAGACATGACTCTCCCCTTCCTAATTTTTTTCTTTTTTTTAAAATCACTATTTTTTTTGGCTCCTATCCAAATTGTGTGGATCAAACATATCTCGAGAAATAAAAAGGAAATATTCGGCGATGGATGAAGCGACCTTTGAAGATTTAGCCTTCCCGCAGCGCTCTTCGAGGGAAAACAGTGGGGACGTTCCCGAGAGGGACACTCTTTCTCTCCTATATTTAGAAAGAAACCTGAACAGAAAGGGTGT
>CAZSPM010000267.1:0-3953 GCA_964608785.1 uncultured Eubacteriales bacterium | reverse complement strand
AAAAAAGAGGTATATGCAAGTCTCAGGAATATTTCAAGATTAAAAATAAAAGAACTTTAGAGAAATATAAGAGGAAGCTTTCAAAGGAATTTGATAAGAAGAAAAATGAAGAATCTTCTAGGTTTGAGTGACTGAAAAAGAGAGAACTTGAAAAAGCAGTTATCGGTAAGTCTCATTTAGAATCGGAAGTTAAGAAGTTGGATTTGATTAAAAAGAGAGAAGCCAAGAATTAATGGGGAAAAAAAAGCTGGTAAAGCCTAAAATAAAAAAAATTCTCCTTATTCTTCTTGTTTTTTTTCTGATTTATGCAATCTGGTTGAGCTACAACCTATTCTGGTTCAAAACATATATAAATCCCACTTCTAAGACTTCTCCCCTAGAAATAGAAGGAGTCTATCATATTCACACAAAATACTCCGATGGAAGAAGCAATCCGGATAAAATTGCAAGGTTGGCCTCGCTCTCTTCTCTCGATTTTATCATTCTCACTGACCATGGCCATCCAAACTACCAGTCTCTCTCAAGCCAGGGATGGAAGCAAGGAGTACTTGTGCTCGCAGGCTCAGAGCTATCGGTGAGCAGGGGCCACCTCGTTGCCTTGGGCTTCAATACTCCCTCGCGCCCCTTCTCACAAAACACCAAAAACGCTGTTTATGATATACGAACATCAGGAGGATTCTCCATCATCGCCCATCCTTACTCGAAAACCCAGTGGTCCTGGGGAGAATTCATCGATTACTCAGGTATTGAAATCATGAACGGGGATACTATGGCAAAAAAGAACATAATTTTCTCACTTCCCTACATTCCTGGACTTTTGATAAAGCCTGATTATACTCTGTTAAAAATGCTCGATAGCCCCGAAAGAAACCTAAGAAAGTGGGATGCGCTCGGTGAGCTTCATCCGATTTACGGCTATTTTGCTGCAGATGCCCACCTCCTCTATCACCCGCTCTTCAGACTGCTCAAGCTTCATCTCTTGCTAGAGAGATCCCTTTCGACAGATTTTGAAATGGCAAAAAGTCAAGTTTTTGATGCCTTAAGAAAAGGAAGATTCTATAATTCGATAAATGCTGCCGCACATGCCAAAGGGTTCATGTTCTGGGGAGAAAAAATGGGGGAAAAAATACCCATGGGTGCCACAACTGTCCTCAACTCCCCCGTCACTCTTCATATCAATGCTCTATATCCATATGCCACAGAAGTCCATCTCATCCATAATGGAAAACACATCCTTCGTTCATCCGATGAAGAGATTTCCTTTCGAGCAGCGGAGCCCGGGACATACCGCGTTGAAGTCTACCTCAGAGAGAAGACTCCCCTGGACAAAAAGATTCCCTGGATTGTCTCCAACCCGATTTTTCTCAGAAAGGATAGACAATGATGAAAATCAATCCAAAAAAAATGCAAAAAATTGTTCAGAATTTCAAGGATAAAAGAGTTCTGGTCATAGGCGACATCATGCTCGATAAATACATCTGGGGCCAAGTGATCCGAATCTCTCCGGAGGCTCCTGTTCCTGTCGTGGAGGTCAAGAAAGATACTTCCTGCTTTGGCGGAGCGGGCAATGCCAGCCACAATCTGGAAAGCCTCGGCGCCTTTCCCCTCCTCGTTGGTGTTGTCGGCGATGACCCAGAGGGAGAGTGGATCAAAAAAAATGTCCCGGACAGCAGAGGCATTTTCACAGATAAAAAAAGACCAACCACAGTAAAGATACGGATCATCGCCCATCACCAACAAGTGGTCAGGGTGGATAAGGAAAAGGCAAGTCCGATTTCTGCCCTGACAGAAGAAAAGATATTCAATTTTATTCAACAAGAAAAATATGACGGCCTCCTGATATCCGACTACGACAAAGGACTCCTCACCAAATCCCTCATGGAGAAGGTTCTTTCCTTCGCTAAAAAGAAGAAAACCCCTGTTTTTGTCGACCCCAAAGTGAAACATTTTCATCTTTTTTCTCCTGTAACGCTCATCACTCCCAATCATTTTGAGGCAGAAAAAATCGTTCACCACGAATGCTACACTGATGTCCAAGTTGAAAAAGCCTGTCAGAAAATTCTGACTAGTATCTCTGCCCTCTATATTATCCTCAAAAGAGGAGAGCAGGGAATGACCGTCTCTGAAAGGGGAAAAAAAGCGATTCATATCCCCACCATTGCCAAAGAAGTATTTGATGTTACAGGAGCAGGCGATACTGTCAATGCTACTGCAGCTCTAGCTCTTCTTTCAGGAGCTACGATTCTGGAAGCCGCTGTCTTGGCCAATACAGCCGCTGGAATCGTGGTCGGTAAAATTGGAACTACAACCGTTACTCCTGAGGAGCTTCTCGACTCTCTTGCAATCTAATCATAATCTCCTCATTTATTAATTCCTTTAATATCAGATAAATAACGAATAAAAATGCCTCAATCGAAATTTATATTCAACAAACGAAAAAAATCTATTATAATAAGATGTGAATGTAAGAGATGATTTTCTATTAAGATATGAGTAAATAAAAATGTGCGGTGTTATAGGAATATACACTACAGATAACGCTGTAAAAGATATCTATCAAGGTCTTCTCGCCATACAACATAGAGGTCAGGATTCAGCCGGAATCATCACCTACGACGGCCGCTTCCACATCAAGAAAGGAAATGGTCTGGTCAGAGATATATTCACAGCAGATAATTTCCAACGCTTAAAAGGCAATATAGGTGTAGGCCACACCCGTTATCCAACTGTTGGAGGGGGGGCAGGAGAAGATGCCCAGCCCTTTCTTGTCAACTCTCCTTTCGGGATAATCATGGCCCACAACGGAAACCTTATAAACTACGCAGAGCTCAGAAAAACCATCTTCAATAAATACCACCGCCTGTTAAATTCGGATAACGATGTGGAAGCCATCCTGAACATCTTTGCCCAGGAACTAGCTGTAGTGAAAACAAAAGTTCTGAAACCACAACATATCTTTAAAGCCGTAGAAGGAGTTTATGAGAAAGTCAAGGGCGGCTATTCTGTTGTGGCTTATATTGCCGAACGAGGGATAGTCGCTTTCAGAGACCCATACGGAATAAAACCTCTAGTCTATGGAAGGCGAGATAACGGAGGACTCCCTTCCTATGCCATTGCTTCAGAGAGTGTCTGTCTCGATATCATGAATTTCTCTCATATCAAAAATGTTGAGGCCGGCCAGGTTATCTTCATCGACCAAAACAGAAAAATCCATACCCAGAAGCTTACTCGCTGTTCTCATACTCCCTGTCTTTTTGAATGGGTTTATTTTGCTCGTCCTGACTCCTTTATAGACAATGTCAATGTCTATGACTGCCGGGTTCACCTGGGCCGTTTTCTGGCGGATGAGATAAAAAAGCACAACCTCAACCTAGACGTTGTGGTCCCCGTGCCAGATTCAGCTCGGGATGCTGCCATAGAGATTGCCCGAGCCCTCGATCTGAAATACAGAGAAGCGTTGGTTAAGAATCGGTACATCGGCCGGACATTCATCATGCCAGAAGACCAGACACGAAAAAGCTCTGTGCGGCAGAAACTCAATCCCATCGTCTCCGAGCTTAAAGGCAAGAACGTGCTTCTTGTAGACGATAGTATTGTCCGAGGACATACATCCCGCGCGATCGTGGAAATGGTCCGTGCATGCGGTGCTAAGAAAGTCTATTTTGGTGCCTATTCCCCACCTCTAAGATTCCCCTGTGTCTACGGAATCGACATGCAGACCAAAACAGAGTTCGTCGCTCGAAACTCAGATCTTGACCAGATAGCCAAAAAAATAGGAGTGGATAAGGTCATTTACCAAAGTTTGGAATTGCTAAAGAAAGCTGTCAAACTGGGAAATAAAGATCTGACCGACTTCTGCGCTGCCTGTTTTGATGGAATTTATCCAACAGGTGATGTGACGCCCGCAGTCCTCAGAGATATCGAAAAGAACAGGACATGTGATAGATCCCATG
>CAZSPM010000266.1:0-3953 GCA_964608785.1 uncultured Eubacteriales bacterium | reverse complement strand
AAACCCACCTGTTGAATGTTTGAGGAATGGCTTTCTGGATTCCTGCTTATGCAGGAATGACAGAAACTGACACTCAATTGTCATTCCCTCGGAGGAGGGAATCCAGACCTATCTGAATAAGAGTCTTTCAATTTTCTGGTTTCCCGCTTCCGCGGGAACAAGCCTGGATTCCTGCTTATGCAGGAATGACGTTCTACACCTGCCCCCATGCCCTTCTGTCATTCTCGCAGACGTGGCAGTCTCTTAAAAAAAAGGAAGATTTAGATGAATATTTGGAGTAATATATTTTGTTAAAGATTAAGTTTTGAGTTTTTGTGAGACAAGAATGTATGCAATAAAAGTAGATAAGTTAACCAGAAGGTTTAATGGCTTTGTGGCTGTAGACCAAATATCCTTCAGCGTAGATAATGGGGAACTCTTTGGCCTGCTGGGTCCAAACGGCGCGGGCAAGACAACTACCATCAACATGCTTTCTACTCTATTGAAAGCCACTTCTGGATATGGAGAAGTCACAGGCTTTGATATTTCCAAAAATAAGGACGATGTGAGGCGCAGCATAGGAGTTGTCTTTCAAGAACCTGCCCTTGATACCAAATTGACCGGAAGAGAAAACCTGGAATTCCATGCCATGATGTACGGTATTAACAAAGAAACGAGAAGAAATAGAATTAAGAAAGTTCTTGAGCTTGTAGAGCTCTCGGATAGAGCAGGAGCCTTGGTTGAGAAATACTCAGGAGGGATGAAAAGAAGATTAGAGATTGCAAGGGGTTTGATCCATCGGCCAAAAGTTTTATTTCTCGATGAGCCAACCCTTGGCTTAGATGCCCAGACGAGAAGGCACATCTGGGATTATATTAAAAGGCTGAATAAAGAGCACAAAGTCACCATCATCTTGACCACCCATTATATGGAAGAAGCAGATTTCCTCTGCGATAGAATCGCCATCATGGACTATGGGAAGTTCGTTGCTCTAGACTCTCCGGAAAAACTCAAAGACATACTCGGCGGTGATGTGGTTTCTCTGGAAATGGAAGGAAAATCCGACATTCTGATGGATCAGTTAAGGAAATGGGATTGGATCAAAACCATGACCAAGCACGATGAAGTTTTAAGCATGACAATGAAAAGGGGAGAAAGAAGAATCCCGGAATTGATTCATGCGGCTCAAGAGAATGGAGTGGCTGTCACTTGCGTTCATTTGCGTAAGCCGAGCCTCGAGGATGTTTTTTTGCACCATACAGGAAGGACCATAAGAGAACAGGAGTCCAGTCACATTGATCGAAACAGGGAAATGATGAGATGGAGAACGTGGAGGAGAAGATGATCAACAAGGCAGCAGTATATGTGCTGTGGATCAGAGAGATGAAAAGGTTCGTGCGAGCTAAGTCGCGGGTAGCCGGAGCATTGGGCATGCCTATGTTCTTTCTGGCTTTCCTTGGGT
The DNA here is from genome assembly GCA_964608785.1 of uncultured Eubacteriales bacterium. Classification (GTDB taxonomy): domain Bacteria; phylum Acidobacteriota; class Aminicenantia; order Aminicenantales; family Aminicenantaceae. Next base: position 2,512 of record CAZSPM010000266.1, on the reverse strand, counting down.
TGGGGTTTAGAAGAATGGCCATTCCGGGAGTCGCAGAAGATTTGAACTATATCCAGTTCTTGGTCCCTGGCATAATCGGAATGAGTATCATTTTCTCCTCTACCTTTGCCGGGATGTCTGTTCTATGGGATAGAGAATTTGGGTTTTTAAAGGAAATAATGGTTGCGCCTGTGAGCAGGATCTCGGTTGTGCTTGGAAGGATTGCTGGAGGAGCGACGACAGCAATGATTCAAGGGGCGCTTATCCTTGGAATTTCCATTATCATTGGCTTCAAGATTCTAAATATCCTTTCACTTCTGTTAGCTGTCATTTTTATGCTTTTGGTTGCCGTGACATTCATCGGTATGGGGCTGATTATTGCTTCGAAGATGAGAGATATGCAGGGATTTGGAATTATCATAAATTTTGTCATATTCCCCCTTTTCTTTTTGTCAGGCGCCTTGTATCCGATCGAAAATTTCCCAACCGCGATCAGATATATTTCTTACGTCGATCCTTTGACATATGGAGTTGATGGCTTGAGAGCATCTTTGCTTCAAGTATCCTCATTTTCAATTGTTTTCAATTTTCTGATCTTGGGTGCTTTTTCTATAGTAATGATTCTACTGGGTGCCTACTTTTTTGAGAAAAGCGAAAGCGTATGACAAAGGCTCTTCCTGTTAAGATGATTTCTTCTTTTGGCCTGCTTTTTCGGGGATTTCAGGAACTTTCTCAGTGCTCACAAGCTCCAGCTTGTCTGAGAATTTCCCAAGACGTTTTTCTGCATCGTCAAATTTGCTTCTAGCGTTGGTTAGATGGGATCCCAAAGTCTGAAAGTCATTTTTAAAGCGAGTGAGATCGCCCTGAAGCCGGGCCAAGGACTGGAAGATATCCTGAGCTGATTTCTCGATCTGCAGACCTTTAAGCCCGAGCACGATGACTTGAAGATAGGCGAAAAATGAGTTGGGTGATACAGGGATCACTCTTTTCTGAATGGCAAAGGAGAAGATACTCCTTTCTTCACCCAAACTTTCATCTTTGAGGATGGTCTCATAATAGACGTTTTCAGCCGGGATATACATCAGGGCAAAGTCATAGGTTCCTTCATCAGGGAGAATGTATTTTTCTGAAATCTCGCCAATATGTTTTTTGACATCAGTGACAAATTTCTTTCTCAAATCTTCTTTTTCCTTTGCATCTTCTTCCGTGAGATGTTTCTTGAAGTTTTCAAGAGGGAATTTGGAATCTATAGGGACTAGATTTTTTCCGATTTTGACGATAGCATCCACCTTCTCTCCGCTTTTAAATTTATATTGAAGCTCATAGTGGGCAGGTGGGAGGATTTGATTCAGTAGGTCTCCGAGGAATAGCTCGCCAAAACCCCCACGGAATTTGGGAGCGCGGAGCAGATTCTCTAGGTTTGAGATATTCTTTGCTTTCTCCAGGACCTCTCGTGTCGCCTCTTCCATTTTTCCCAAGTCTTTTTTGACATCACCTATAGTGCCGCCTATGTCTCCTGTAGTTTTCCGGAATTGGTTGCTCATGTTCTGGAGTTGTTGGTTGATATTCTGGGTGAGCTGTCCAATTTGTTGCTGCATGAGAGAAAGAGCCTGGTTTTCAGACTGCGAGTGCTTAATTTCATCGATTTTGGTAGAGGTTTTTTTCAAAGACCAAAATAAAAGGATAAAAACAAGGAAGATAGCAGAGCTAAATATGATTAGGAATATGTTTAAAGGCATTGTGAGTTTATCCTCTTGGCTGCCATTATAAAAGAAAACCTTTTCCAATGGAAGTCATTGCGAATGTAGCGCGGCAATCTCTTATGTGCAGGGGCTTGATTTATTAAGCCCGCTGGTTTTTTTGATGGATGTCAAATGAAATAGATGCAATTTGACAAGAGTGAAGCACTTCTCTAAACTAAAAAAGATTTTATGGCCCGTTAGCTCAACTGGTAGAGCAGCAGACTCTTAATCTGCGGGTTGTAGGTTCGAGTCCTACACGGGTCATTCTCAATTCCCCCCGTTCTTGCATCCAAATCAACAATTTACGATTTAATTGTATTTTTGGTCAGCTTAATCAGATTAAGTCAGAATAAGTCATATTAAGCTGATTTTATTCTAGATTTACTGACCGAGATACTGACCGAGAACTTACCAGGCGAAGTCTGCATTACCCACTAGCTCAAATCCCCGAAAGACACACATTACCCCCCTTTCAGCCCAAGCGGTTAAGATAATCCCCTCTCAAATATACGATACCTGGAGGTATTTACAGCTCATTTGACTCGTGCATCATGCATTGCTATTCTTTTGCCACACTAGCAATAGGAGCTAATGAAATATGAAGGTCCTAAATGCCAATCTGATAATCCCGAGACTGCCACTTTCTGCACCGACTGAACGTCAGATTGCTGAAATGGATACCGAACAAGTACAAGGCGCTCCGGTACAGAGTCAGGGCTGCAAAATCGTGGCTAAAGAATGAGTACAAGAATAATCCCGATCTGTTTGCTCATTGGCGTTTTGGAGTCAGG
>CAZSPM010000265.1:0-3964 GCA_964608785.1 uncultured Eubacteriales bacterium | reverse complement strand
TTTTCCCCTAAAATTATCCAGGTCTTTTTGTGCCTGAGGAAGTAGAAATATTTTATACACGCCGTTTTTTTAAATATTCTTCGAACAAAATGGCCTCTTTTTCCTTGCTTCGCAATGTTTTTAAATCCAACAAATCCTCTTTGAGTTCTTCACGTTCTAAACGCTCTTCCAAAGCTTTCTCGACAAAGAAGCCGTATTTTATTCCCCGTTCTCTACAAAATTTTTTAACCTGGCATATGACCTTATAGTTGACTTTCACGGCTAATGTTGTTTTTGACATTTTCTCTACTGAGAAATTAACATATTATATTAACTTTAGCAAGAAAAAGTTTACTTTAATTATAAAAAGTTTAAGAATTTTTAAATAAAGTGAGATAATTCTGTTACAGATTATCCTTTCACAACATAACGATGATTGCAGCAATCATGTCCCTGCATCAAAGTCTTAGTGCGAAGCATTTTGATTTTTGGGCTAAAAGCAGAAGCAGCAGCGAAATCAGGATGGCAAATAGCAGCATATCCAATATCCGAGGCCTTTGCATCACGGAACGTCTTTGCCCAGAGGCACTCAGTGATTTTAACTTCTATGGCTTTGTCTGATTCTTCAACGATATCAAATGTCAAAACTTTTTTGTAGAGAGGATTCCCCTTCATAAAACCGGCCAGCACCACTAAGTCTCTTTTGGGTAGATCTTGTACCAGCCTTTTCATGTTCTTTGCTCCAGCCTGAGAAGAGGCTTCTTTCAAAATCTCCATAAACTTATCCTTCCCCATTACATCTCCAAGACTCTCCATTAGTGGTATAAAGTAGTTCTGAAAGGCGAACTTGTAAACAGCCTCGAAACTCATCCCTGAATCTTCTAAAAATTTATGTTTGGCAGGTGAGGCTTGGGGCTTCTCCTTTGATTGTGCCAGAGCTAATAAATTGCTACATCCCAGACAGAATAATGTCCCTGCTGGCAAAACATTTAAAAGAAATTGCCTCCGGCTTGGCACAAAAGATGAAGTGTTAATGACCATAATGCCCTCCTTTGTTTATGTTTTATTTTGACAGTTAATTGCCTCTTCAGCCCAGCCAGACTCTTTATTGTATCCTGCAGGTGGGTTTGATGAATCAAACCCCTACACTTAATCTTAGTTGTGGGCTTAATGAATCAAACCCCTACACTTCTTATTGATTCTTCAGTGATGCCTGCCTCTTCTTTGCATCTTCAACCTCAGCAATACCAGGGTCAGCGTCCTTCCAGAGGGAGAGGAATTTCTCGTAATGCTCTATGGCTTTGCCTTTCCAGCCCTTCTCTTCGTACAACTTGGCCACCCGGTAATGATAAACAGGATGGATCAGGAATCGAGCCTTACTCTCAGGATCAAACACAATCAGCCTCTCGTATGCAGAAATGGCTTTATCTAAATCGCCTTTTTGTTTGTAAGCGCGCGCCAACACATCCTTGAGAAAAGGGATGTTATAGAACACCATATTCTCCGGATATTCCAAACGAGGGGGCCTTGGAGTAGATGTTTTTTCGAGAACAGGAATACACTTCTCAGTGAAGCCTTCGGCAAGAAACACCTCGGCTTGGAGCAGATCATAAAAGAATGTAACCCATTCTTTTTGGCGAGAGGATAAATCAGGAAGCAGGGATTCCATTTCAGTCAATCTTTTTTTTGCTGAATCGATTTTCCCCTCTTTTAATTCAATTGATCCAAGAATAAAACTATAGAGGGCTTCATAATACTTTTTGTTCTGCGGATAATATTTTATCCTAACATCAAGCCAGGTTTCATTAAATTTTCGGCTTAGATCGAGCCTTTCCCTGTCTAGATAAATCCATACTCTCAGATAATTTACCAGAGCTATTCCCGATTCATCCTCGACTTCTTCTGCGAGCTCCTCCGATCTCTGAAGGTTTACAAGGCATTTCTCTAGGTTGCCAAGCCAAAAGTAATAAAACCCCTTGCAGGAATACGCTTCTCGTTTTTCTCCCGGCGATTGCGCGATATCGATCCATCTGTCCAGCCTGCTCATGGCTTCGGAATAATCCTCTTTTAAAGCGTAAAGATAGGGAATGCTTTTTAATGAGAAATAAAAATCAGGTTTAATCTCCAGCGCCTCTTTGTACTTAGCGATTGCATCTTCGATCCTTCCCATCTGAAAATAGGCTTCTCCCATGGAATCATGCGGGTTGGCCTCCCCGGGAGAGATAGTGGCATATTTTTTAAAATACTCGATGGCCTTCTCATAATCCCCCATCCTCATATAGGTGATCCCGATTGCATTAAGGGAAACCCCGTGGTTGGGGTCGAGCTCCAGGGCTATGTTAAATTCTTCTAAGGACTTAGCCTGGTCCCTGCCCTGATAATAAATACCCAAGCCCCAATGAACCTCTTTCTCTTTTGGGTATTTCTCCGAAAACTGGAGCAATAGTCTGAAATATTTCTCGTTATCTCGTTCTATATAACTTGCATAAGAAATCTCTATGCGCAGCCTTTCTTTCTCGGACGCTTTCTCGGATAAAGCCATGGCCTTTTCAATAGCTTGGTTTCTTGCTTTTATATCGCCAAGCACCGAATATGTTTGCCCGAGCTTGAGGTAGGCTATGGCGAAGTTTGGATCGAGGGACACAGCTTTCTCGTAAAACTCCCGCGCTTCTTCCCTATAAAATTTATAACTTGCTTCCTGCCCTTTTAGAAAGTGATCATACGCCTCCATCGAAGTCGTGGTAATATCGGCAAGCTTAACTGATGCGGGCTCATCCTTCTGTTCTTGAATACTCATGCTCCGGGAGATTTCTCTGCTCAACTCATCGATCTGTCGCTCTAGGATGCTGTCCACACTCCTGCCCTTTGAGCTTGCACTCTTGAGAAGTTTTTTGGTCTCAACATCATGGACCTTCACATCCGTGGCGAACATGTCACCCGCCTTGACGAAGCTTCCCAGGACAATGGCGCCTATCCCTTCTCTGCGGCACAAGGAAAAACCTATGTCGCTGTCGATGAATTCCACCTCATCTTTTCCCATCTGCTTGAGGAGGTCGCGCAAACGCTCCCATGTTGCCACGTAGAGGCTCCCTCTCTGTTCAAGGCTGGTGATGAGAAGGTTGGGCATTGCTTTTTGCAGATAGTCGTAGGCTTTATCTCCTGTCTGGTTTTCAAAGCTGATGACCGCTATGGAATTCTCGATCTTTGGAGCAACCACTACTTGCTTTTGAGGAATAAGCTGCAAAATTATCACTGCTACAATTACAAGGGCTACAACAACTAACGCAGGTATAAAGAGCTTCTTCATACCAAATGTAACTGTTATCTCTCTCGAAGTGATGGGTTTTCGCTTAGGGATTTCTCTTTCAGTCGTAGGAATCCCTTCCTCTATGCTGGCTAATTCAGAACGCACTTCTCCTGCGCTCTGATACCTGTTTTCTTTATCTTTCTCTAGGCATCTCAATATCACATTGCTTAGATCTGAAGGCAACTGAGCATTGAGTTCTTTGGGATCTTTAGGTGTCTCGCTCTTATGTTTCACACCAATAGTGAAAGGCGTATCACCTTCAAAAGGCACTCGACCAGTCACCATCTCATAAAGAATCACCCCTAACGAATAGATGTCAGACCGCTGGTCTGTTTCTTTCCCTTCCACTTGCTCCGGAGACATGTACTCGGGAGTACCAATCATCACCCCAGCACCCGTGATCCCTTTGCCCTTGATAGAGCGAGCTATTCCAAAGTCCATAATCCGAGCATTTCCTTCTTTATCAACCATTACGTTGCTAGGTTTCAAATCACGATGCACGACTCCAAGCCTGTGAGCCTCAGTCAATCCATCACACACTTGTTGGCTTATTGAAATCGCTGTCCCTATGTCTAAACGCCTTACTCTTCTAATCAGACTCTTTAGATCCTCACCAGCCACATATTCCATAGTAATGTAGTGCGCCCCTTTCTCCTCACCAAGGTCATACATCCGGCA
>CAZSPM010000264.1:0-3989 GCA_964608785.1 uncultured Eubacteriales bacterium | reverse complement strand
CTTCTAAGAATAAATATGCCATAGCGCGTGGGTATGAACTTCCACGCGGATGGAGAGTCAGTTACAGCGAAGCCAGAGATAGGCGTTATGGTTATGGTATGGCATCTGATTGGGCCTACCTGCAGTACGGTATGTACTCCATAACAACAGAGCTTTGGAATCCTCAAAAAGACATAAAGGATTTCCCTCAGTTTAAAGGTCCAGGAGCTAGAGTTAAGGTAGGGCGTGCCCTCTTGAAATACCAGGATGAAAAATATGGAGGCAAGTTGTTTATCTCTTGGGAAAAATTCAAACACCCTGAACTGGGCGAAGGCGAGATCGGAGGTTGGATACCGAAGTACCGTGGCAATGCTTTACCCGGAGAGCCTCTGATCAATGTCTGTGAAAAACACTGGCAGTTCGAACTTTTCAGGGCAGGACTCCAGCCAGAAATAGTGATTGCAGATGCCAAAGCACGCGTGCTGTATACAGTCAATAGAGCAAATAATGCAGTCGTATCCCAGAAAGATGACCAGGTATCAATAAAAAAAGGAAAATCAATCGGAAAATATAAAATCGTTGAGATCAACGTAACAATAGAGAATAAAGGGAAACTGGCCACTCATGTGGCTCGAGGAGCACAGCTTGCAGGAAACCGAGAGGATATTGTCTGGCTGATCGGAGACCGCGATAAAATCACTTACTTGCAGGGGACGCCATTCCAGAAGCTAGGTGTTATTGAAGGGACTATGGAAATCCCAGGCGATTCTGGCCGAGGCGTTCCACGACCAGCGCAGCAACCGCAGATGAGGAGGATGCCACGCTTTATTCCTCCAGGCTATCCAATGATGAGGAGGATGCGACGCCAGACGCTCCAACCGACAGAAGTAAAAAAAGGTGGTGTGAAGCGCAGAGTCAAGTGGCTCATAGCAGTAGAAGGAGATACACCTCTTAAAGTGGTTGTCACATCTCAGAAAGGTGGCACCAAGGTTAAGAACCTTACGATTCAATAACAGGAGGGACCAATGAAATCGAGAAATAATTTCAAATACATATGGGGTTTTGCTCTGGTTGTTTTGCTTGTGATGTCCTCCATGGCGCCAGCATATGCACAGAAAAAAATACAAAAAAGTCCGGGCGGTTACCACGGAGAGCTGGACTTTCCTATTAGCTGGAAGCGGTATTATTCTTATACTGAATGGACCAAAATCATGCACGATATTCAGAAAAAGTATCCTCATCTTGCAGACATCGAGAGCATCGGCAAAAGCCGGATGGGGCGCAGCCAGTACCTGATCACCATCACTGCAAAATCTACCGGGAAACATCAAGATAAGCCTGCAATGTGGGTGGATGGAGCTATACACGGAAATGAGGTCAATGGGATAACTTGCTCTCTTTATCTCACGTGGTATTTGCTCACGAGGTATGATTACGACAAATACGTATTTGACCTGGTCAATAACTGCACGTTTTATATTCTGCCTGGTCTCAACGTCGATGCCAATGAATCCTTTGTCAAATATCCGAATACACCGAACAACCCTCGTGAGCCCTATAGACCCGAAGATAACGATGGTGACGGACTGTATGATGAGGACCGAACAGAAGATGTCGACGGGGATGGAGAACTCTCTGTCATGTATATTGAAGATCCCAAGGGAGAGTATAAACTTTCACCTGACAAGCGTCGGTTTATGCCGGTGAGTGCTCCAAAGGAAGAGGGTCTGCGGTTTCGACGGATTAGTTCAGAAGGATATGATAACGACGGCGACGGACTAATCAACGAAGACGATATCGGCGGGCCGGACCCGAACAGAAATTTTCCATATGGATGGAATCTTCAGGCTGGAAATCCCTACCCAATGTCAGAGCCTGAATGCCGCAATGTGTACGAATTTCAGCTTGCCCATCCTAACATTTTTGCTAGCTTTCACTATCACAATACCGGGAGGTTGATCATGTTCCAGGCACCGCCGGCTGTGAGGCAGTCAAGACAAACTGCAGAACAAAGCCAGCGTATACAGGAATTCTTCAATCGGCGCCTGGAGGAGATGCGGAAGATCAATAAATATGCACAGCTTTTTGACCGGCAGGTAGCTCCACAATACCAGCACGATATGGATACACAGACAGAAATCGTAACGATGGGTGCACGCATCCTGAAAAATTACCGTGCCGTTATCGGAGGTCTCTCTGGTCAAGCGCATGCCGCTACCTATTATATGCTTGGAGCATACGGCTATCTCATAGAACTCTGGGGGTCTCCTGCATTCGATGCGGATGCCGATGGCGACGGCAGAGTATCTGATGAAGAATACCTCGAGTGGATTGATGTTGAGCTGGCTGGGGAAGGCTGGGTCATGCCCCACAAATGTATTCATCCCGATCTTGATGAAATATGGATCGGCGGTACGCGCAAAAAACACACACAGAGAACACCTCCTGCCCGGTATGTCGAAATAGAAGCCCTTAAGAATGCACAATTCGTGATGTACTGTGCCAGCCAGTTTCCCAAGGTGGAGATTGATGGAGTGACCATAACGCCTGCCATACATAACCTTTACTGGGTAGAGGTTGCAGTTAAGAACGAACGTGTTTATCCGACTTCATCGGATAGATCGATACAACTCAAGCGAGCAGTGAAAGATAAAATCACACTTAAATCGTCGAATGATATATCGTTAGTTCAGATCCCTGAAGGCACAACAGCAGTAGATCTGCGACATTATCGAACGGGATACGAAGCGATCACCAAAAAAGGAACTGAATTTAGGCTTAAGGGGAAGCAGACACTCCGTTTTTGTGCATTGGTGAAAATGGATGGTTCTCAAGGTTGGATAGAAGTCAATGTCGAATCCCAGCACGGTGGCAAAGACAAAAAAAGAGTCAACATCAAATTAAGCAATTAAAAAAAAAGACATTGCTTTTGCTTTTTATAGCTAATGTCATTCTCATCAATATGGGCTGGATATTAGCGTTTTACGCTTACCCTCGCCTTCCTCAAAAAATACCTATCTGGATTAGTTTCTTTGGGCAGCCGACCTTGATGATGAAGAAATCACCAGTTTTTTTTATCTACCCAATAGCTCAGACTCTTTTTTGTGCAGGCTTCTGGATAGTAAGCAGAACAAGAATTTTTCGTTTTGAGTCTTTAAGAGAGAATAAAACAGATTTAATAGCTGAAAAAATGAGTCGTTTATCAAACTTAAGGAAAGAATTCACTTATATGATCCTCATTTTTTTTAATCTAATCTTTATTCATCTTCAAAGAGGGATTATCTTTCTGGCTCATGGAATAGAAAGTGGAATAGATGATATTTATTTCTATTCTTTATTCGGGATTATTCTGATTCTTATCCCCCTGTATCGTCTGAGAACAAAACTTCTTTTCAAGGATTAAAAATTCTATCCAGGGAACTTATTCCCTTAGTTCACTAAAAATTGGGATTTTATTAGACGTTTAGGCTTTTCGACGATTTATTTTAACGTGCCTAAGGAATTTTTTCTTCGAATAAGTTGTTGAGCATATTTTGAGTAGAATCCGCCTTGAGTTTCTTTGATTTCTTCCAATTTAGTTTCGATTTCGGCCAGCGTCATCTTGTTGATCTTCTTTTTTTTAGAAGCGGGTAAGGGAGGCGGAGCCTCAGCTTTTTCCACTACTTCTTCTTTTTTCTCTTTTTTTACCTCTTTTTTCTCTACTTCAACTTCAATTTCTTCTGCTTTTTCTTCTACCTTCACCTCTTTCTCTTCCTCTCCTTTTTTTTCCACTACTTCTTCTTTCTTTTCTTCTTTGACCTCTTTTTTTTCTTCCTTAACCTTTATCTCTTCCACTTTTTCCTCTACCTTCGCTTCTTTTTTTTCTACTTCCTTCTTTACTTTTTCTTTTTTCATTTCTTCTTTATCTATTTTTTCAACGGGGGCTTCCTCCTTCACTTTCTTCTCTGGGGAGGGCTTTTTTTCCGGAGCCTTTTTCTTCTCTTTGGTTCCCTCAGCTAGCTTTTCCTTTC
>CAZSPM010000263.1:0-3991 GCA_964608785.1 uncultured Eubacteriales bacterium | reverse complement strand
GAGGAGTACGGCGGGGGCGGCCCCCCCGACTTCCCCTTCAACCCCGTCCTCGCCAGTATCTCTTCAGCCATCTTTGACTGATCGTGGTTAGATATCTTCGTAATAGAAAGTGGAAGCATAACGTTTTCAATCACCGTGAGATATGGAATTAACTGGAAAGATTGGAAAATGAAACCTATATATTCGCTTCTGAAATCGGCCAGCCTTTCAGACGGAAGCTCATAGATAGGGATCTCGTCGACCGACACATGCCCTCTGGTCGGGTGGTTCAGGCCACCCAAAATTGTCAAAAGAGTCGACTTCCCTGAACCCGACGGCCCCATGACGGAGACGAATTCTCCCTGTTCAATGTTGAGATCCACATCATTGAGGGCCAGTATGCACTCTTGCCCGCTTTGGTAAGCCTTGCTCAGTTTTTTAATCTCGACCAAACTCATATTAGCTATCCTGTTCACATTAACCATTGTCAATTTTCATTCCAAACATATACCATGGCCGTCGACTCAAAGTGCTCTCAATGCATCTGTGGGATCCATCTTCGAGGCATGAATTGCCGGATAAGCACTTGAAAGGATTCCGATGAAAGCTGAAAGGAGGATCGCACTCAAGGCCAAAAGTGGATTCAAAAATAATTTCCCATGCTTTATCCCTGTGAGGATGGGACCGACAACCTGGGAGAAGCCTTGACCCAGAATGTATCCAAGGATCCCTGCGATTACAGCCATGATAGATGCTTCCAAGAAGATAATACGAACCACATGAGATTTTCGAAATCCGATCGTCCTGAAAATCCCGATCTCTCTTTCCCTTTCATTTACCGAGGCAGTCATGTTGGTAAAGACGATTAGCCCTCCAATGAAAAGCACGATGATAGAGATACCGAGGGAAAATTTCTTTAGATGGTCCAAGGTTTCCATTTTTGTCTGGATTGTCTGTTTAATTGCTGAGACCTTTGCGTGAGGTAACTCAGTTGAGATCTGTTGGACAATTTTTTCGATCGGGCAGGTATTGCAGAATGCCGAGACTTCCACCAGACTTAAAACACCGGGCTTATTGACCACCCTCTGGACAAAATTCAGATCCGCGAAGATGAGAAAGTCGTCTTGAGAGCCCGTCTCGTCCAGAACCCCTGCAATCCTGACGGATCTTCCATTGAGAGACAGCCTGTCTCCAGTATTTTTAAAAAGCTGAACAGCCGCTTCGCTTCCCAGGAGAACCTCCTCCTGGGTCTCGGGAATAGCACCATGAACCTTCCACCACTTTTTAAGCCTGAACTCTTCCTGGATTTGTACTCCCATAAGAGGGACTTTTTTCCCTTCAATATCCACAATCTCGATGAGCTTGGGCGATACAATGTTGATGTTCTCGCGGACCTCGATCTTCCGGATCTTGGGGATATCCGAATCCCTCAAGGGCTGGGCATCAACAGCCACGCCACCAAGGCTCATGCCGCCATAACTGAGTGAAAAAGCGTCCGTTCGGGGAAGGATAAGAATGTTGGCTCCATACTCATCCAATTTATTGGAGATGTCTTCATTCATCATCCGGGTAATGGAGATCAGGGCGACTGCCGTGGTGATTCCGATAGTCAATCCCAAGACAAGGAAAAAAATCTTTCCCTTTCGTCTCCGAAGGTTGTTGATAGAAATGTCTTTTATCTTCATGTAAATGACCTTTCCTTATTACGTGCTAAAGGTTTTCGAGGAACTGCCTTTATTGAATCCTCGGTCTCCATTGTCTGACCACATTTTCATCGATCAATATTCGGCCGTTCTCAGTAGTGCTTGGAATGAGATCTGGTGGGTACTGGAGACAGCCACCCCTTATTCCCCGGAGAGTCTCCAGGTTCCATTCGGTGGCACAGGCATTACAGACCATTGTTTTCTGCCGGATATGAAAACGGGTGGATCGGCATGGCTCACACACGCTCACTGCTGTGACTACTTTTCCCGAGGGGGTCACATAGGCGATCAGGGGAAGCTTAGAGCCTCTGTATTCAGATTCAAATCGGACGATCTTCTTTTTCAGGACAACATCGATGGGGATGAAAATTCTCCCATTCTCGACCTTCGCCTCAATATCGGTCATACCAATGGTCTGGCCTGCATAGCTTACGGCCCCGCTTACCCTGGGCAGAGTGGACATTCTAGGGTCGACGGCTGATTTCCCTTGAAACATCAAATAGCCGATCACTCCCAGCACTATGACTGAGACAGCAAATGCAGTCGACACCTTGAGTGGCATTTTCTTTTTCTGAGCTAACACCTTTGCCCTTTTATCCTTAAGAGAAGCAACGGACAGTGAGCGTCCACATTTTTTACAGAAACGGCTTGAAAATTGATTTAACGTTTGACATTTTGGACATGTCTTCCCATGGCGATTTCTTGAATTGTTTTTCATAATTCACCTCCAAACGCTGATTTAGATTCGGTGACCATACTTTTTGTCCAACAGTTCGATAACCTGATTTACAGTTAATCTTTTGGCCAGCTTCTCACGAATGAAATTTTTTTCTTCAACCGACCCTTTCGGCATATCACATTCACAGGTCTCCAGAGGAAGTTCGCCGCATCCACCGCAGGCACATTTGAAATTCCTGGCGACAGCTATAACTTTTGCCTCATCGACTCTGCTTATAGATACTCTGTCGGAGACGTAAGAGGAAGGCACCGTGGATGGTTCTTCCCGCTGGAAGACTGTTATGACTTTTTTTACAAAAAACGAGGCGAGGATAACAATGATAATGACAAGAGCGATGGTTTTGCCAGAAGGATCTCCAGATTCACGTTTGTTGGTTTTTTTTGGTCTTCGGATAATTTCTTCTCCACAGGCAACGCAGAAAAGGGCGTCCAGTTCATTGAATTGGCCACAGTTTCTACATTTCCGCTGAGTACCTTTTACTGCTTTTCTGGTTACAGTCAGTTTCTCTCCGCATTCCATGCAGAATGTGGAGTCTCCAGGGTTGTCAGAAGCACAAAGAGCACAACGAAGAAGGGCTTCCCCCAGAGGCACTCCACATTTTCTACAAAATTTAGAGGACTCAGGATTTTCCAAGCCGCATTGGTGACATTTCATGAATTCCCTCCATTTTTGGATGCATTATTTAAATGTAAAAGCATAAGGTCCATTCAAAAAAGATTTTTGGAAAGGGATATTTTAGAGAATAGATGTGGGGGGGTGAAAAATGGCTTTTACTATTCCCTGGTCTGAAAAAGTATAATTAATTAGAATGAAAGAGGAGTGTAAAACGGGAAGATATTCGGCCGCCTTCCTGGGGAGATAAGGATAGAAAGAGCTCGAAGTATTGCATAAAGGACATGCCGTGCCATCTGAACTGCAACAACACATATCACAAGGTTTTTCAAAACGCTCCTGAAAAATGCTCTCATTATCGAAAGTTTGAAAAGAGTTGAGTGTTCCCGCCAACAGAGGAAGCAGCAAAAATATTGCCATGAAAATATTTAAATCTTTTTTCCGCACGCGTTGAATGTAACATATTCAGATATATATTGCCAATTTTTTTTCTGAACGCATTCATAAACATCTCATTTCCTGTGATTCTTGCTCTCAGAGAGCCTTGAAAATATAACGAAGGCTCATAAAAATCCCAATAAGAATCATTGCGGTACTGGCAAACTCTCTCAGTTTCTTTTCTACAGATTTTTTTACCAAAAACGAGCGATCAAACAGCACAGTACCTTGCGAAATAACAATCACAATTAATAATAAAGGAATGCTTGAGCCAATTCCGAAAAAAATCGGATAGAGAACAACAGTGTTACTTGAAATGGCCAGTGGAATAAGCACCCCAAAAAAAATTGCTGCTGACATTGGACAAAATGAAAGAGCCATTAAAATCCCAAATAATAAACCTCCTAATATACCAAATTTTGAAAACACTAGGAGAAAATGCTCGGAAATTCTTAATGTGTACTGCTTTGGCAACAGAATACCCAAAAGCATCATGCCGACTATGATAAGAATGGGACCT
>CAZSPM010000262.1:0-3992 GCA_964608785.1 uncultured Eubacteriales bacterium | reverse complement strand
TTGCTGAACCGCGCCCAACTTTGGAGACATACAGATACCAGATGCCTGGTGAAGCCGAAGCTCCTCTTCCTGAAATATTGGTTTTCGACCTCGAAACGAAAGAAAATGTCAAAGTCGAGTCTGATCGGTTCAAAGACCAGTCCATTTCAATCCTCACAGCACGAAGGCTGGCTAAAAACCGCGATGACGAAAACAGGCCGAGCTTATGGCTATCAGAAACTCCGGATAAGCTCTATTTTTCTCGTACAAGCCGTGACCTTCACCGTATCGATATTTGTGTGGCTGATGCTGTAACCGGAAAGACCAAGGTCTTGATTGAAGAGCGGCTCAATACCTATATTGAAACACGGCGGCTGGGACTCGTTAACAATGGTAAAGAACTCATCCATTGGTCGGAAAGAGATGGCTGGGCTCATTTCTATCTATTTGATGGGGACGGCAGCTTGAAAAAACAAATCACCTCTGGCCCCTTCCACTGCGATAATATTGCTGGTATTGATGAAAAGAACCGTGTCCTGTATTTTACAGCCAACGGCCGAGAGCACGGCGAAGATCCCTATTATATACACCTGTATCGAATCAGTTTTGATGGGACTGGCCTCAAGCTACTCAATAAGGGAGATTTCAATCACTCTGTTAGCATGAACGATTCCAACCGATTTTTTATCGATAATTTTTCTCGTGTAAACACGGCTCCAAAATCTGTGCTGCGAGATAATCTCGGAAACGTCATTCTGGAATTGCAAACCTCTGATCTTTCTCTGCTGATAGCAGCGGGATTCAAATTTCCTGAAACTTTCAAGGTCAAGGCCGATGATGGTATCACCAACCTCTATGGAGTCATGTATAAGCCGTTCGATTTCGATGAGACCAGACTGTATCCAATCATCGCCTATGTCTATCCTGGACCTCAGACAGAAAGCGTACCCAAATCCTTCTCTATCCGGAGAGGCAATGATACGCTGGCTCAGTTCGGTTTTATCGTTATTTGCGTGGGAAACCGCGGTGGACACCCCGGTCGTTCCAAGTGGTATCACAATTACGGATATGGAAACTTACGAGACTATGGACTTGCTGATAAAAAAGCCGCCATAGAGCAGCTTGCCGACCGACATGCCTTCATCAACATAGATAAAGTCGGCATCTATGGCCATTCTGGAGGCGGATTCATGTCTACAGCCGCCATGCTGGTCTATCCTGACTTCTTTAAGGTGGCTGTCTCGTCTGCAGGGAACCACGAGAACAATGTGTACAACCGGTGGTGGAGTGAGAAACACCACGGAGTAAAAGAGGTCGTGGATAAAGACGGGAACATCAAATTCGAGTACGATATCGAGAAGAACTCCGAGATCGCCAAGAACCTTAAAGGACGTCTGCTTCTGACAACAGGAGACATAGATAACAACGTCCATCCGGCCAATACCCTGAGGATGGCCAACGCCCTCATCCGTGCTAATAAACGCTTTGATTTCTTTATATTCCCAGGACAGCGCCATGGATTCGGCGACATGAACAATTACTGGTTCTGGATAAGAGCCGACTATTTCTGCAAGCACCTCATCGGGGATTACTCACAAAGCGTGGATATGATTGAACTCAACAGAGAAAAAGAAATGAGCGGTAATAAGAAAAGAAGGAGATAGTCAAGGCTGATATCCTAGATAATAGGCAAAGGCAATGCTCAAGGCGGCAATTGCTCCTGAGGTGATGACTAATAAATAGGCCCAGCCATACAAAAATCCGAAAAGCTCCCCATAGGCCTCTTTGAGATAAACCTAAACGCCACCCGCTTCAGGGAATATGCCTCCCAATTCGGCAAATGTGAGGGCTCCGGTTAAAGTAATGATGCCGCCCAAACTCCAGACAAGGAGGATTAATAAAGGAGATGGAAGATGGCCGGCAATCTGAGAAGGTGTTAGGAAAATTCCTGAGCCTACACAGGAACCAATCGCAACCATAGTCAGTCCGTAAAGGCTGAGTTCTTTTTTTAATTTTGTCATAGGTTTTTCAATCTTTTGAATTCAGGATGAAACCTTTGCTGATATCCCCTTCCGTGCGCAACCGAAGGTTTTCCTTTGGAAAAGGTGTACAAAGCAGTGGTCCATTCCAACACTGATCTCCGTTCTTTGGAACATAGATTATCAGGCCAGAGTTCGTTTTAAACCTCTTGAGTTCAGCGTAACGCAGGGGATACACGCTAGATCTCATCAGTTCTTTGCTTTGAGGTATTTTTTCAGAAATAAACCAGGAAAGAAGAATAAAAACAGCTAAGCTGAGGATCAGTATTTTTTTTGATTTCAGGCTTCTGACACCGAGAATCATCACACCTGATCCTAAGACCCAAAGGTTGGCACCTATGAACCTCAGCGCAGGTGCTGTAAAGAACCAATACACAACAGAAATAAGAGGAGGCAACAGGAATAACCATTTTATCTTTTGAGTATTGCGGTTGTTTGACTTTTTGAATCGAGAATAAACCAGGAGAAAACAACCCATAAACACCAATATTAAAGGAACTGCTACTTCATAATCTTTGAGCGTCCTATCAGCCCATTGTTTAAGCCAATCCCAGTTTCCTAGAACTTCATTCCAATGGACATTGGGTTTGCGCGCCCAGCCACGAATCCAGTTGGCCTCTTCAACAGCAGCGGAAGTTGGCAGGCGCCATTCTACAGGAAACGAGGCGATAGTGCTGGGATAGAAAAGGTAGCCGCTCAAAATCACTCCTCTTGCCATCCACGGCCCTAATAGCAAAACAACGCAGGCAATGCTCCAAACGAATATCTTTCTTAGTTTAAATCGGTAGTGTTTCCCATTTCGGAAGATATATATAATGGCAGTGAGCAGCGCAGCAGACGCTCCAAAGACAAGAAAGCTTATTTTAATCGTGATACCCAAAACGGCCATTATTATGATAAAAAATACGGCATATTCTTTTTCTTGAGAGGCAGGATTCTGGTTTTCGAGAAATGCCAATAATTGAGCAGAAAGAACCACGCCCAAAATAAAGATCGGAAGGTCTGGGGAAAGGCTGGAGATGTGATTGCTGAAGCCCTTGATCAGAACCGGCGCAAGTAAAATTATGGTGAAAAGATGATAGCTTTGAAGGCGGCCTTTTCTTTGAAAAATGCTATAGCCGCTAAATAGCATTTGTGCGAAAAGAACCAATAGGAGAAGCCCTCCTGAAAGATGCTGAGACTTAAGGGTCCAGGGGCCGACCTCGAGTAGGCCAGAATACAGAAAATAGGAATTGTTAAATGCCAGCCGACCGTGTAGATTTCCCAATCCTGGCACAACGGGAAAGGCCGTTGTCCAGTGCACAGAGCTAAGGTGATACAGCCCTGTATCATACAACCTATCAAAGCAAACCGCTCTGTTCGCTAACCATATTGACATCAACAGCAAGAAAAAAAAGAAAAGTTTCCTTTTGAAGAAGTTCCTCTCAGCCCAGCGCCGGAGGCCTTTCAGATTCCAAAGCAACCCCGTTGCTCCGATTAAAGAAATGAGTATAAAAATCCAACTGTTGACAGGGAACAAAAAATGCCAGAGCTGTAGGATGAGAACTACTAATGCCCATCCAAGCCAAAAAGAGGTAAACATGTTTTTCCCTTGCTCAAATTTTCGTCCGAAGGCTCTACTGATGAAAAGACCAAGGCCAGTGAACATGAGATACAAGGCTAACCAGCTGTATAGAACTATAATCATAAGCCTGAGGACATCACTCATCTTTTATGTCTTTTTTCTCCCTTGTTTTTTT
The DNA here is from genome assembly GCA_964608785.1 of uncultured Eubacteriales bacterium. Classification (GTDB taxonomy): domain Bacteria; phylum Acidobacteriota; class Aminicenantia; order Aminicenantales; family Aminicenantaceae. The sequence continues at coordinate 235 of CAZSPM010000262.1, read as the reverse complement.
TCAAATAAAGCATTTTATCAATTTATCGACCTTTTGAATTTTTTGAATCGTTGATAGGCCTGACCGGCTAGACCATTATGGGCCTGCATTTTTCCTTCTTTTAATTTGTTTAATTTATTTGGTGAGGATTAAAAGCCATCCTTTCCCGGGTTCAACTGATAGCAAATCTGAGGGCTTAAAGGTAGCTGACTTCTGGAAATCCTGGATGAAAGGAGCTCGGAGCTGCGCTTTTTCT
>CAZSPM010000261.1:0-3996 GCA_964608785.1 uncultured Eubacteriales bacterium | reverse complement strand
ATTGAGGTTATTAGAAAAAAACAAACGGGGAGAGAGAGAATGAAAAGAGCTGCCCTGGCTTTCGTTTTTTGTATTCTTATTATGGGACTCCTATTCTCAACAAACGGCGTATTATACAAGCCTGGAAATCTAAAGACCGGGAAGGGACTTCGTACTCCCCTAGCACCACCCTCTCAGGAGGGAATAAAGGCCAATCACTGGAAAGTGGCTGAGGATATTTTGCTTTACTATTTCAGTAGTGGGGAAGGCACTCCAGTCCTCATCATCCATGGAGGTCCGGGAATTCCCCCTTTAAAACCATGGAAGGGATTACAAGAATTAGAGAAGAGCTATAAATTCCACTATTACAACCAGCGAGGTTGCGGAAAGTCAACCAGACCTGTGAACAGGTTTGAATCGAAGAGCTACCTTAAAAACATGACCAATCTCGTTAAAGTGTTAGGAATATCTGCCCAACTGGCTGATATCGAACGGATTCGAAGAATACTCAAACAAGAAAAATTGATTATCATCGGACATTCCTTTGGGGCGTTCCTTGCCACTCTCTATGCTGTGGAGTTCCCAGAATATGTAGAAAAAATGATCTTGATAGCTCCAGCGGCAGTATTGAAAATGCCTATAGAGGAAGGAGGCATAGAACAGCTTAAGGATCACCTAACAGATGAGATGAAAGATGAATATAAAAAATTTCTTGCTCGCTATTTTGACTATGGAAAAATCTTCTTTAAAAGTGAAAGAGAACTGGCAGAAATAAACCTTGAGTTCGCAAAATTCTATGAAGCCGCTCTTAAGACGACGGGCGTGAAAACTCCTGAGGACGCAATCCTTGAGGGCGAAGATGTTGGAGGCTGGATGGTACATGCCATGTACTTTTCCCTTGGTCTCAAGTACGATTTCAGGGATGAACTCAAGAAGGTGAAGGCTCCTGTTCTGGTGGTTCACGGCGAGAAGGATGTCATGCCTTCGAGTGTCAGCGAGAAGTATGCAGTTTACTTTCTCAATGGGAAATTCAAGCTAATCTCGGGAGCAAGTCATTTCCCCTTCAGTGAAAAGCCAGAGGAATTTGCCGTTATCGTCGATGATTTTTTTAAAAAAAGCCCGTAGGATGACATTATTTATCAAATACTATTGATAATTCATCTCCGCGTTTCAGTTCTGCCAGTTTATCGAGATTGATTTCAATCAAATCTTTATTATGCTTCAATTTCGCCTTTATCTTTTTCGAATTAATCTGAATACTCTTGATCGACTTGAATCCATATCCTTTTGAAATCCCCAGCTTTGATAATCCTAAGCTTCCATATTCAATCTTTAATCCAACTCTATTCCCTTGAACATCAAATCTTCCCCATCCTTTTCCAGCAGACCAGAAGGTCGAAAAATTGCTTTTATTGATTCTTGGAGAAAAGGCGATTGTGTGCTTCACTCCATCATATTGATAACCGGACAGCGCTAGTAACACTGCCCAGCTCGCCATGGCTCTCGCATAATGATGACCACATTCCAGCTCGTTCCAAGGATTGCGGTTAAATCCTTGATACCTATCCCTTACTGCTTTCACAATGGTCAATCCTTCGTCGATACAGTCCGAATAGATCAAAGACGCAGCCACCTGGTATTCAATCCCTGTCCAGACCTCATCCGAATAGACAAAAGGCAGGACAGGCCTCTCTCCTTTGGGCCAGGAACAGAGCAAAAGCCCTGCTTCATCATTTAGAGCATAGACTCTCTGGACATTCGAAAAACCGCTGAGGTCCTTCCTGAAGTTGTATTTAAAAATTGATTGCATTGCCTTGTCCACATGCTCCTTGTTAAGAACATATTCCAATCCAACAACATGAGCCAGATACTGCCCCAACAATTGATCCGATAAGCAGCCCTGTCCGTATTGGTACTTCGGTATTGTTTCTCCTTCTTTCAAAGCCTCCTTCTTCCCTGCAGGCGATTCCTTCCCCTCGCAAGCAGGATTCTCGCATTCCTTTATTGGTGACCGCAAATGTTCTGGGACAACAAGTCCTTTCATGACATTTATTTTCTGGATGTAATACTCCCCATTCCACAGAGTCACATCATACTCTTTAGAGCCTCTCAGGTAAATCTCCAGATATTCTTTAGATTTTTCCTTATCTCCTACTGCTTTAGCCATTTCTGAACAGGCTTTAAGAGCCGCTAAATAGAGAGAGCCGGCCATGGTGTTTGGCCCGTAAAACTCGATATCATACGTATTGTGTTGCTCCCCTTCCATGTATCCATCCTTATCCGGATCCCAGGGTAAAAGGAGACGCTCTTTCTGCCATTCTAGATTTTTATCTACATCCCCCACTCCTTTCCAGGCAAACTCAAGGGCAGCCTTGACCGTGGGCCACAGTTTCTTGAGCCACTCTGTGTCACCTGACAATTTCCATTCTCTGTAGACTCTGACAACATTTCCCATCTGGCCATCAGCACATGGTTTAAAAGTCCACCAATATTTCCCTAAAGGCATTAACGTTCTAAAAACCTGGTATCCATTATCAAAAGTGTTGTGCAGAAAATCTGTCTCACGCACAGATCTTTCGAGTGAAGGGAAAAGATAGGCTAGGGTCTGTTCATAATTCCAGACATGAGTACAGTTCATCGGACAACAGCCAGAATCATCTGTCAGACCCTCGAACCCAAAAAACCGGCCATCTTCGGTGCGCATCACAAGATTTGTTTTCAGTGATGACGCCTGTGAAGACACGGCATCCAAAACATATGAGGGATAAGTGGAAGCGAAGAGGACATCGTGAAATGTCTTTGTCTCCTGGTGAAGCTCCTCTAAGTTTTCTATCAAATATCGAGCGACATCCTCAGCATCTGAAAATCTTGACGCGTAGTTATTTCTAAACCTCTTGCTTTTAACCTCTTCCTGTCTGTTCCAGAAATTCTCTCTATTAGGAAAGTACCAGGTCAGGTAGAAAGGAACGATTCTCTCCTCACCTGGATTGAGCTCAATATGAACTAAAAGAGTCGCTACATCTGTCCTGCCTTCATCGGATTCAAGGCTATCTGTGATATTTTCAATGCGTCCATCATCTGAAAAATCATCCCAGAAGACATGAGCATTATCCCACCATCCTCCTCTGTACCACCGCGTTTGGACATCGACTCTTTCCTCTGTAGTGGAAAAAGCTATGCTTCCGTACTCGAGAGCGTCTGTACTGGCCCTTTTTGAAGTCATGAGGATTCCTTTAAATTTTTCAAGTTCAACATACTGGTTCAGATTCTTTCCATAGGTCAGCCGTTTGTTTTTATCCAATGTTTTAATAGGATTCAACATGCTGAAAGCAAGGGAAACACTGACCTTGGAGCTTTTATTGTTCTTAATTTTCCAGTTAAAGACTGCCGCTGGGATACCACTCTTCTCGGGCGAAAGAGGGATAAATGGGTTATAAGCTTCAAGCTCTACACCTACAGGGATATTTTTGTCCTTAAGTGTCAGATAGGAAAAAGGATATTCACCTTTAAAAGTAGCCTTATCGAATCGAGCTACGCCCGGAAGTTGAGTCCTTGGGATCCCCATCCATGCCACATACGGAGGAAAAAATTTCCGTTCTAGAATTTTCGAAACAGGATCACCTCCTTCCTCTCGGACCCAAATAGAGAAAAAAGTAAGATCAGGGAACTTTCCCTTATTCGGCCGGTTAAATATTTCTATCTCTCGGATATTTCCTCTCCCTCCGAGAGTAATATTCCCAGTCCCCAAGCCTCCAATGGGAAAGGCGATTGTTTTCAATTCTTCACCGGCAAACTCTCTGATCTTTCCTGAATCGAATAGTCTCTCCTTTTCATACACCTGTCCACTCAAAGCAAAATTCACAATGCCTAAAATGATAAACAAACCAAAAATAAATCCTTTCATTTTTTTTCCCTATAAATTTTTCCCTTCTCCAATAAATTATGGTTCATCTCCCAATTAGCCTGAATAATTCATAAAAAAAGCTGTTTCCCTTCATAACGTATTGATATATAATA
>CAZSPM010000260.1:0-3998 GCA_964608785.1 uncultured Eubacteriales bacterium | reverse complement strand
TGAACACAAAGAAATTTCCCTGTTTTTCAACATCTTTTATTTCAATAGAATTATTTTCATCTTTTATGCTTATGAGGTGAATGCTGGGTTTTTGTTCAGAAAAAATTAGACCTGCAAGAGCTTCGTCTTTGTTGAAAATTAAACGGGGATCAGTGACAACTTTATAGCCTTCCGTGCTAAAAGGTAGAAAATTGTCGGAATCAACCTTTTTTATTTGATATCCTACCAGGACCGGCATACTATCATCTGTTATGTTAATCCTCTCTCTATGGACGTAATATCCTTCCCTGTTTTTGTTAGAAAAAGTAACACTGACATTGTATTCTCCCTCAACAATGGGGACGAAATCTTTAAAGACAATCTTTCTTTCTTCCGTCACAGATTTTTTCTTTTCTTCATCGAATTCCAAATTTATGTTTCTCTCTTGTTGATGTATAGTTTTTCCCTCCAAATCTTCTACCCTTAGATTTATGGATATATTCGCTGTATGTAAATTGTCAGCAATTTTTTTCGTGTCGATAACATCGGGCATTACGGAATAACTGAGGAATTTAAATCCTTTATTCTCACTTACAGAAATAAATCCTTTCCCACCAATTTCTTTGACGGAGTAGGTGACATCTATGATTCCCTCGAGGGTGGCAAAATTTTTGATATAATTTCTTTCCACTTCTCTTTCAGGCAGAGTATAAATCTGTGAAATTATAGAACTCGAAGAGGTTAAAGTCATTCCCATAACTGGGTCGCCTTCTCCTGGAATTATAGAAACAGTGGCTCGAGCAAGTTCTGGAAAAACCCCTCTTATGCTTTTATATGCCTCGAGTTTTGAGGTGCTCCCGGTTGTCTCAGTTGAATAACCTGGAGAAATTATATCTAAAGCGCTGTGGATGCCTGGGTGAAACTGCCTGTAATTCCCGAAATTTTTCGGCCTATAGAATATCAAATACATAAAAGGGGGAAGTCCAGGCCGACCTCCAGCATGATAGATCCATAACTCGCAATCGACTAAGTTCTGATAGCCTGAATAATTTCTTTTCTCAAAAGGTTCACCAAGAAGAATATAAATCCTTCCCCTGTCAGAGTTGGACCCTTCTAAATTGCTCTCCGCATGCTTGACGCGTCTGTAAAACTCCATTTTGTATTCATTGTACGGAGTTTCAGGCTTTGGATCTCTTGCCCTCCAGAATTGTTCTTGAAATCTTTTTCTGTCTTCTTCTGTTTTCAAACTTTCGAAAACAGATTTTTCTGCCCTGGTTATGATGAGATGAACTTCATCAAGCCATTTTTTCCAGGGGTTTGATTTCTCTTTTAAATTACTTGAAGGGCTCGAAAATGATATGAGGGAAATAGATATTAATAATGCAACGAGTAATTTCCCCTGATTTTTCACCTTTTTATTATACCATAAATACGGAAATAGAAAATGTTTGCTTGAGGAATTTCAAATGAACAGATTTTTTCGCTGAATTGGCCTGTCAAGTCAACCTTGACTTGATTCGTGATTTGTACTTTTTCCTATTCATGTGTTAAAATATTTTTTTACAACTGTTGATACGATTAGAAGAATAGTCCAGAAATTTTGTGTAATAGGGAGGCGAAAATGTATCTGGCTAACATAATCAGGCATTTATCGGTTATTTGTTTAATCTCATTAATTATATTGATGCCAACAACTATTTTTGCACAGGAAAGTAATCAGGAACTGGTGAACGCTAAAAGAAAGTGTGATGGATGTGCAGAGCTTCCACAAGCACAAAAACAGGAAAAAGCGAAATTAGAAGGCACGGTTATCAACGAGAATAAAAAACCGATCTCGAACGTACAAATCCTATTAAACCATGAAGGTAGCGACGAAACTTTTCATTCCATGAGCAATGAGAAAGGGGTCTTTTTATCTCCTCCCTTATCTCCGGGAAAATACATTTTGACAATTGAAAAACAAGGATACAAAAGTTTCTCGGGCGATTTGGATCTGAATCCTGGCCTTATTCGGAAGATCACAATTGTACTGGTCAAAGCGGAGCCTTTGGGACAAAAAACTGAAAAGGAGGCTGTCGACTCATTCGAAAAAGGGATAGAGTTTTCAAAAGATAACAAGACAGACGATGCAATACAGGCTTTCCAGAAGGCGGTTGAGTTAAAACCAGATTTCGCCGAAGCCTATCTGAATTTGGGAATACTCCTCTTCCAACAACAAAAAGACAATGAGGCAGAAAAGGCTCTTTTGAAGGCACTCGAGTTTAATCCGGAAGAGCCAAAGTCGAAAATGGTCCTGGCTGATGTTAATTTTGAGCAGGCTAAGCTTTTGATTAGAGAAAAGAGGATGGACGAGGCATTAGAAAAATTGGAGCAATCCTACAGTCTTCGCCAAGATCATGCCATTGTCAATTACCTTTTGGGTTACCTCTATTACGGAAAGAAAATGAAAGATGAGGCCGTCAAACATTTAAAGGCGTTTATTCAGCTTGCACCAAAAGCTCCTCAAGTAGAGATAGCGAATAAAATTTTAAAGAGCCTGAACGAAAACAAGTAACCTGCTTTTATATTGGCCGTATTGACATGCGCTCCCGTCTCTCTGCCGATTCTGATTGTCTCTGCTGTGGCTTCAACCATTCTTACCAAGAATGACAAATTTTTCTGCGCCACTCTCTGTACATGCGGAATGGATGGATTATTCCCTTCTTTGAATTTATGTTTTTTCTTTCGTACAATACTCGTTTCAGATAATCAATGATAAGAAATGGGATCAGGTCTTGCTCTTTTCCTTGCTTGCTGCTGGTTCTCTTTTTCTTTGTAGCCTTTTCTTTCTCCAAAGAAAAAAGCGCTCTGGCTACTAGATTAAATAAAGGTTCCATTGAAATTGATGGAAAGCTTGATGAGGTGATATGGGAAAATGCTTCAATCCTCACTGATTTCACTCAAAATGAACCCAACGAAGGAGCGCCTGCTTCCGAAAGAACAGAAGCCAGGATTTTCTTCAGCGAAGATTCTATTTATATCGGGGTTCGTGCGTTTGATTCAAACCCTGAGGAAATCAAAGCTATTTTGGCCCGAAGAGATTCCGAATGTCCCTCAGATTGGATAAGAATCTGGGTCGACAGCTACCATGATCACCTGACTGCCTTTGAATTTGCCGTCAATCCTTCTGGAGTCAAAAGAGATGTCTACTGGTCTAATGACCTTAAGCCAGATGTTGATTGGGATGCCGTTTGGGATGTGGAGGCCTCTCAAGACGAACAGGGTTGGATGGCCGAATTCAGGATTCCTTACAGCCAACTCAGGTATCCTGAGAAAGAATTCCACACATGGGGATTACAGGTAAGCCGAGTTGTCGCCAGGAAAAACGAGATAAGTTACTGGCGTCATGTCCCTAGGGGGGCTCCAAGATTTGTAAGTCTCTTTGGAGATTTGAAAGGAATTACAGGAATTCCAGCGCCGAAAAGGCTTCAAATTCTTCCTTATACTATGGGGAGAAGTTCTTTCCAGCCCAAAGAAGAAGGCAATCCTTTCCAGACAGAATCAAGATATCTCGCCAACCTTGGGCTTGACCTCAAGTATGGAGTCAGCAGTAACTTAACTCTGGATGCGACCTTCAATCCTGATTTTGGGCAGGTCGAGGCAGATCCAGCTCAGGTTAACCTCACTGCCTTTGAGACTTATTTCCCTGAGAAAAGGCCGTTCTTCATAGAGGGAAAAAATATGCTGAGCTTTCCTGTCGGTGGTATCCGCGGCAGGGAATCCCTGTTTTACTCCCGGAGGATCGGAAGGGCTCCGCAGGGTTATCCATCTTCAGCCCAATATTCCCAAATCCCCGAAAACACAACCATCCTGGGCGCATTTAAACTGACCGGAAAAACAGCTCAGGGCTGGTCTATCGGCCTGATGGAAGCTCTAACCGGAAGAGAACAGGCTCGCCTGATTTCTTGGGAGGGGAAAAGAATAGAAGAGGCGGTTGAGCCTCTCACGAACTATTTTCTTGGCAGGGCAGAGAAGGAATT
>CAZSPM010000259.1:0-4007 GCA_964608785.1 uncultured Eubacteriales bacterium | reverse complement strand
CATAGTCACCTTTTTTGAAAGTTTAGATAATGTCTACAAGAATAATAAGTCTCTTTCTATCCTTTTTGACTACATCTGGTATAGAATCCCAGACTTTACTCATTACATTCTCCCCGTTACAGCTTTGGCCACCACTCTTTTAGTCTTAGGTCTTTTAACCAAATTCAACGAGATTACCGCTATGAAGGCCTGTGGCATAAGTCTTTACCGGATTATTCTTCCCGTGCTCCTCATGGCAGCCTTCGGGAGTCTTTTTTCGTTCTACCTTCAAGAATATGTGCTTCCGTATTCGAATAAGAAAGTTGAGGAAACCTGGAATAAGATAAATGATATTCCACCCCGCAGCTACAGTTATTTGGATCGTCGCTGGGTGATGGGAAAAGATAAAGATAGAATTTACCGTTACTACCATTTTGATGTGATAGCATCCGCCTTCAGCCAGCTTTCTATCTATGATATCGATTCCTCTTCATGGAAATTCAAGAGAAGAGTTTATTCAGATAAAGGATATTTGATCAAATCAGACAAAGAAGATGTAATTGAAAATAAGCTCTCTTTGGCGGATTGCTGGTATAGGGATTTTGTTGCCGATAAGCCCACTCGGTTCGAAATGAAAAAGAATATGGATATTGCACAAGTTGAGGACAAGAGTTATTTCGTGAAGGAATGGAAGCAGCCTGATCAGATGAGCTATGGAGAGCTTAAGAAATACATCAAAGAAATCGAAGAGAGAGGCTTCAATACGGTTAAATTCAAGGTTCGTTTGAATTATAAACTGTCTTTTCCTCTTGTCGGATTTATAATGACTCTCCTGGGAGTTCCATTTGCTTTTTCCATGGGAAAGAGAGGGGCCTTGGCTGGCATTGGCTTGAGTATTGCCATTGCTATGGTCTATTGGGGAACTATCGGGATTTTCAGAAGCCTGGGCGACGTCAACTATTTACACGCTTTTCTTGCCGCGTGGGGACCGAATCTTATTTTTGGTTTGATGGGATTGTACTTTATTTTTGCTTCAAGAACGTGATCTACATCTTGTATTTGCCAAAGTTTTCGGGCTTTAAGTTTTCCAGCCACTTTTTAAGCTTTTCAGAGTCTTCCAGGTTTTCGTCGAATTTCATGCTGTGGGCTTTCTCAATGACGTCGTCCTTCACATAGATTGGGGCGGTTGTGCGGAGGGCTAATGCAATGGCGTCGGAGGGACGGGAATCGATTATAACGGTCTGGTCTTTTATCTTGCAGTGGATCAGTGCATAGAATGTATTATCTCTAACATCATTGACCACAATCTTGTCGATGGAGATGTTGAGTCTATCCAGGAAGTTCTTTAAAAGATCGTGGGTCATGGGGCGCGGGGTTGCTATGTTCTCAATTTTGAGTGCAATGGCATTGGCTTCAAAAACTCCTATCCAGATCGGGAGTATTCGTTCGCTTGCTGGGTCTTCAAGTACACCAATCGGCATTTTGGATATGGGGTCCACCACCAGACCTTTTATCTTCATTTCGATTTCCATCGTTTTCTCCTTATTTATCATCTAATATAAGACTTGGTGATAAGCTTGTCAAGAAGACCCACTTTTAATACATACCTCCGTGATTCTTCCTCTCTTTTTTTGGAATCATCAGAGTCAGGCTTGAGTAATTTTCTGTCATTCCTGCGTAAGCAGGAATCCAGACCTATCTGGATAAGAGTCTCTTATTTATCTGGTTTCCCGCTTCTGCGGGAATGACATTTTTTTCAACCCCGCTGCAACCTAAATAAAAATTCAAGTTATTCAAGCCTGATTCCATTGTGGTGTTAGGAGGTCTCAGGTATTTTACCACTATTTGTGATTTTTTTAATATTCTCTTCCAGGCCTGCAAGAATCAGGAGATCTCCTTTTATAATGACTTCATCGGCAGAGGGAATGGTGATTGTTTGGGGAGGATATTTTCTTTTAATCAGGAGAATATCTATTCGGTGGAGAGCCCTGAGATTGAGTTCTTTCAGGCTTTTATTCCAGAAGGATGGAGGCGCATCCATTTCCATAATTCTATAGCCTTTTCCTATATCTATCTTTTTTGTCAGATGAGTGAATTTTAATTTCTGGATCAGACCGGAGGCAGCCTCTCGCTTGGTAATCTCATGGTTATAGACTTCGATGACATCCTTTCTTTTGACAACGCCAACGAATTTTTTATCTTTTAAAATAGCGATCTCATTCACGTCCTCACGGCCAAATATTTCCATGGCCCGCTCGAGGTTCTCTTCATAGCCGATATGAATGTCAGGTACAGCCAGGTCTTGAGCGATAACGAAGGAGTCGAGGAGTTCTTTCTGGAGGACATGCCTTTTCAACTGGTTGAGAGAGAAACAACCCACATAGTTATCCTCGGAATCTATAATATGGAAGGCATGGTGCTTCCCGCCCATCGCTTCGTCAATAATTTTTCCCACATGCTCGCTGTTTAAAAAGGATGCATAGTCTTGACTGATGTGGTCTTTGACGAAGAGAGACCTTAAGATATTCACTTCTCTCCCTTCTTTGAAGAGAATGCCTCTGCGCTTGAGCTTCATGGTGTAGATTGATTCTTTATGGATTCCCACAGTCAGGAAAGAAGCAATGATGGAGGAGAGCATGAGAGGCAGGATGATTTTATAATCATTGGTTAATTCGAAGATTATGATGATAGCCGTGATGGGAGCGTGTGTCGCTGCAGCCACTACGGCTCCCATGCCTACGAGAGAAAATGCCCCTGGCGAGGAAATGGAGGAGGGGAAAAGGTTGTGAAAGATGGACCCGACAAAATTACCAGTCATGGCTCCCATAAAAAGGGAAGGGGCGAAAATTCCTCCGGAACCTCCGGAGCCAAGGGTTAAGGAAGTGCCTATGATTTTGGCAAAAACCAGGAGGAAGGCAATCCAGAAGCCCACCTGGTTCTGCAGACTTATATTAATTGAGTCATATCCTACTCCAAATATATGTGGCAAGCCCAGCCCCATTGTACCTATTAAAACGCCTCCGAGAGCTGGTTTTATAACAGGATGAAGAGGGATACTATCAAATCTGTCCTCGAAAAAATATAGGGATTTGATGAAGAGGAGGGCGACTAAACCGCTGATTATCCCGAGCAGTATGTAAGGGCCTATCTCCCAGATGCTGATGAGCGTATATTTGGGCACGGTGAAGGCAGAGAAATCTCCGATGATAAGCCTTGAAGTCAAAGTAGAAATGACCGAAGCAATGATGATCGGGCTGAAAGAAAAGACGCCGAATTCCCCAAGCAGGATTTCCACAGCAAAAAGAGCTCCTGCAATAGGAGCATTAAAAGTTCCTCCTATCCCTGCCGCTGCTCCAGCTGCGACTAAAGTACGCATCCCTCTCTCTCTTATTCGGAACAGTTTTCCTATAGTAGATGCAGCACTAGAGCTCATCTGCACGATTGGGCCTTCCCGTCCTATGGAGCCTCCGGAACCAATACAGATAGAAGAGGCCAAGGCCTTTATTGCTACTACTTGATTTCTGATGCGGCCGCCGCTAAATATAAGAGCTTCCATGATTTCAGGCACTCCGTGACCTTTGGCTTCTCTTGCTCCGTAATAGATAATAGGCCCGATGATTAAACCTCCCAAGGCCGGGATAAGGATTGTCAGATACCACGGTTGAGAAGAAACGGCAGAGACGATATTCTCTGCTCTCCAGAATTGATTCTGGAAGAAACGGATCATGATTTTAAAGGCAACAGAAGCAAGACCTCCGGAAAGACCAACCAGGACAGCCAGGAGAGAAAGACGCATGTGTTCGCTGAATTCATTTTTTCCAAAGTCAATTTTCATTTTTTATCAGCTATTATCCATGAAAAGCAATAAAAGTCGATGCGGTATTACTATAATTCTCAATCTATGAGATTGGGCAGCCTGTTGCGAGCAAAGCGTGGCAATCTCAATTATTAAAAAAGTTATCAGAATAGCTTGAGCTGACCCTGGGCCTCTCCCTCGAATTTTTCCTCTTCAAAAAGACTGATTTTTC
>CAZSPM010000258.1:0-4049 GCA_964608785.1 uncultured Eubacteriales bacterium | reverse complement strand
AGATATCTCCAAGGCAAAGACCATTTTTCTCATCGGAGAAAACATCACAGTTTCCCATCCTATTATCTGGTTGGAGGTATTAAAGGCGGTAAGATCAGGAGCCAAGCTTATTGTGGTCAGTCCAGGAGAGAGTTTCCTCGATCGTTTCTCCTCACTCTGGCTTCGAGTAAAACCAGGGGGTGTTCACAATTTGCTTAATTTTCTCTCCAAGATTCTTCTTGATAAAGAATACGAGTTCACTCGGTTAGAGGGTTTCCAGTCTTTCAGGAGAAATCTTGACAAACTGAATCTATCACAGATTTTTGAGATTACAGGAGTCAGTGAGCTAGACTTAAATAGGGTATCCAAACTGCTCATGGAGGAAACCCCATCTGTATTTCTTTTCGGTGTGGGTCTAACCCAATCTCCCTCAGGAAGTCAGAATATATCTGCCCTCTGGAACTTGGCCTGCCTGGCACAGGCCCAGATTTATCCTCTTGGTCTTGAGAACAACCTGAGAGGAATGCTCGAGATAGAACACCGTACTGCAGGCAAAGGGCTGACTTTTAGCGAGATTATCCAAGCGGCCTCAGCTGGCGATATTAAAGCTCTTTATCTAGCAGGACCCTTTCCTCATCTCAAAAAATCTAACCTTGATTTACTGATAATCCAGGATTGTTTCGTGACTCAAAATATGGAGAAGGCGGATGCTGTTTTACCTTCAGCAACTTTTGCAGAGACTGAAGGAACATTTGTTAATGTGGAAGGCAGAGTCCAGAAATTCAAGAAGGTCATTGACCCTAGTGAAGAAGCGAAGCCGGATTGGTGGATAATCTCTAGATTAGCCCAAAAGATGGGGAATAGAGGATTCAACCATAAAAATCCATCGGGAATAATGAAAGAGATGAGTAGGGCTCTTCCTGTCTTTAAAGGAATGTCATCCTCTACAAAGGGAAAAGGCAAAGCTGTTTTTATTCAGGAAAAGAAAAAAAGAAAGAAAAGATTTGTTCCTTTGAAAGACGGTCATCCAACCTTAGAAACCAGTAAGAAGTATCCCTTCCTCATGTTAGTCGATTACAATTTGGATTATTACAAAAATCTATGCTTATCCCAAGAGATAAGAGGCTTAGAAAAAATCAGAGATCCCAGATGGATTAAGATTTCTCCTGAGGATGCAAAAAATCTGAGATTGAAAGATGAAGATGATGTAGTGATTGAATCCTCAGTTGGGAAGATCAAAGGGATCGCTAAAATTACAGAATCTATACCTAAGGGTACAATAGGAGCCAGTCTGCTCTGGAGTGAGATTTCTGCTGTTTCTCATGAGGACCATTCCTTGGGAATTTTACCTGTTAAGATAAGAAGAGGGAAGTGATGGCAAAGATTTTAAAGCGTGAGCGTTTAGTCCCCAATATTCATCTCATCGAAGTGGAAGCACCAGAGATTGCCATGAAGTCGAAGCCCGGACAGTTTGTTATTGTCATGCCTGATGAACGAGGAGAGAGGATTCCCTTGACCATTGCCGATTGGGATAGAAAAAAGGGATCTGTGATGTCCATCTTCATGGTTGTGGGTACATCGACCCACAAACTTTCATATCTTAAAGCGGGAGATGAAGTTCCTGTTTTTGTGGGTCCTTTAGGCAAGCCTTCTGAAATAGAAAAATTCGGGACAGTGCTTTGTGCGGGGGGCTGCTTTGGCATTGCTGCCATCTATCCCGTAGCCCGTGCTTTGAAAGAAGCAGGAAACAAGATTATTATTCTGCTAGATGTTAAAGCAAATTACCTTCTTTACTGGGAAGATAAGCTTAAAGCTGTAAGCGACCAGTTTTTTGTTTCGGCTCGAGATGGTTATTTCGATTGCAAGGACTATATCCCCAAAACACTTCGGAATATCATAAAAAAAGAGAAAAAAATTGACCGCGTTGTCTCAATCGGCTGTACTTATCTGATGTATACCTGTTCTGAGGCGACGAGGTCTCATGGAATCAATACTCTGGTGAGCCTCAATCCGATTATGGTGGATGGAACCGGCATGTGTGGCGCTTGTAGAGTAACAGTGGAAGGCAAGACACAATTCGCCTGCGTGGATGGGCCTGATTTTGATGGCCATTTGGTTGATTGGGAGGAACTTTTCTCAAGACGCAAATCATATTTTGAAGATGAAATTCAGTCTCTATGTGACTGGGAAAAGAGAAATTTTCCATAGGAAGTAACCTTGATTATTCACGAGTCGAGATTGCCGCAGACTTCGTTGCGAGGAGCAAAGCGACGTGGCAATCTCATGAACTTGACGAATCACGATGAGATCACCACGCTCTCTCCGATCGCCCATGAAGCTGTGGTCCCTCACCGCGAATGTGCTGTAACGAAGCAGATGTGGAGAGATCGGCTCGCCGTGAGGGAAAAAATGCCGATTAATATAAAAGGTTTCTTTCGAAAAAGTGGTTTATAAGGACTACCATCAGGATCAGGATTGTTTCCTGATATTGATGTAAGTGTTAAAAGTATTGGCATTTTTTATGAATAATTAAGGTTAAGAAAAAAATGGCTGAAAAAAAAGAGATGTCTCCTGAGCTTAAAGAGATGCTTAGGGCCGGATTTAACTTGGATTGGCGGAAAGATCTGCGGAAATCTATCCCTGCTAAGGAAAGAATGAAAATTCGACGCCAGAAGATGCCAGAGCGAGAGCCAGAAGAAAGAAATCAAGATTTCAATGAGGTTAATAAGGGCTTAGATGCCAAAGCAGCAGTGAAGGAAGCACAGAGATGCCTGGATTGTGCCAATCCGCAATGTGTGATGGGGTGCCCTGTGGGAATTGATATCCCCATGTTTATAAAGCTCATTGAGGTTGGCGATTTCCCTCAGAGTATTCGGAAGATGAAAGAGACCAACAGCCTTCCTGCTATCTGCGGCCGTGTATGCCCTCAGGAGACCCAATGCGAAGCTGTTTGTATTACAAAAAAGGCAACCGGAGTTCCTGTGGCTATTGGAAATCTGGAGAGGTTTATTGCTGACTACGAGAGGGAAAAGGGAGAGGTCTTTGTCCCTAAGATCCCAGCAGCAACAGGTCATAAAGTAGCTGTTATCGGTGCTGGGCCAGCCGGTCTGACTGTAGCAGGCGACCTGGCAAGGATTGGTCATAAAGTGACGATTTACGAAGCTCTTCATATTGCGGGGGGAGTTTTAATCTATGGAATACCTGAGTTCAGGCTTCCCAAAAAAACCCTTCAAGCGGAAGTGGACTATCTTGAGAAGCTAGGAGTCGAGCTGAAAACAAATTTTATTGTTGGCCTGACAGCAACAATGGAAGATTTAATGAATGACGGATATGATGCTTTCTTCATAGGAACGGGAGCAGGACTGCCGAATTTCATGAGGATTCCAGGCGAAAACTTGTTAGGGATCTACTCGGCCAACGAATATTTAACCCGTGTAAACCTGATGAGGGCATATGATTTTCCTGAATATGATACACCCGTATTTTTAGGGAAAAAAGCGGCTGTGCTCGGTGGAGGCAATGTAGCCATGGACTCGGTTCGAACAGCTCAGAGGCTCGGCGCAGAGGAGGCCACAATTGTCTACCGCCGGTCAAGTGTTGAGATGCCTGCCAGAGTAGAAGAAGTAAAACATGCGGAAGAGGAGGGCATAAAGTTTCGTTTCCTGACAACGCCGATTAGATTCATCGGGGATGAGAAGAACCGGATTAAGGCAATGGAATGTATTCGGATGAAACTCGGGGAACCCGATTCTTCTGGGAGACGTCGCCCTATTCCGATTGAAGGGTCAGAGTTTATCATGGAGGTGGACTTGGTTGTGGTAGCGATTGGGAATAGTCCCAATCCTTTGATTCCTAAGACTATGCCTCAACTCCAGGTGGGAAAATGGGGCAATGTAGAGGTCGATTGGGATACCATGGCGACCAACATAGATGCTGTTTATGCAGGAGGAGATATCATAAGAGGCGGTGCTACAGTTATTCTGGCCATGGGCGATGCTCGGGTTGCCGCGCGCGAGATCGATAAATACTTGAAGAGCCTGAAAATCAACTCAAGTATGAGTTTGACCATT
>CAZSPM010000257.1:0-4051 GCA_964608785.1 uncultured Eubacteriales bacterium | reverse complement strand
ACCTCAGGGATTCGAATTTAATAAAATTCTAAATTTTAGTTATAAGCTTTCCACTTTTTTTTCTTATTATTCTAAAGGATGGATTTTATCAAAGAGATGAATATAATATAATGGCTTAACCGGATCAATCTCCACTCGGCTCTATAAAAGGCAGGATAAGAAGAGAGAAAAGCAAAAAGGGAAAGAGTGAAAAGACTAGAAAAGAGAGGAATAAAAGATAAAGTAGCCCTGGTAACAGGAAGTAGTAAAGGAATTGGGCGAGACATTGCATTAAGGATGGCTGATGTCGCTTCTGGAATAGCTGTTCATTATAGGACCGATAAGGAGTCTGCAGAGAATGTTGTCAAGAAGATAAGAATGGGAGGGAAGCGCGCCGCTTCTTTCCGTGCAGATCTGACAAAAGAAAGAGAAGTCGCGGCCTTAATCAGGGGGGTGGAGGGAAAGTTTAGCAGAATAGACATTCTGGTAAACAACTTTGGCCCGATTCTTGTCAAATCCTGGGAAAAGGTGACATCATCGGAGTGGGATTACATCCTGCGTAGCAATTTAATGAGTGCGCTGTATTGCCTTAATGCCGTTCTCCCCGGAATGAGAAAAAGAAAATGGGGAAGGATTGTGAATCTTGGCTACAGCCGGGCTGAGCAGCTTGTGGCTTTTTCAACAATAACTCCCTACGCTATAGCTAAGACAGGTCTTTTGATACTGACACGTACTGTAGCCGCTTCAGAGGCTTCGGCTGGAATAACGGTAAACATGGTCTCTCCGGGTTTGATGGAAGGCGGTATCCTACCTTTGAATAAAAATATCCCCAAGGGAAGGTTAGGACAGTTTAAAGACGTTTCGGAAGCAGTTTTATTTCTCGTTTCAGAAGGAGCAGACTTTATAACCGGAACGAATTTAATTGTTTCTGGTGGCTGGAAAATATAGGGTCAGGTCTACACTTTTAACTTATTTTTTCACCTCAATCAAAGTAGGAAGCTGGAGTTCAAAATCAGCAGTTTGTCCAAGAGGAGTTAAGCGTTTAGGAAGGAATAAGTTAAAAGTGTAGACCTGACCCTAATCCTTCTAATCCTTTTTTCACCTCAATCAAAGTAGGAAGCTGGAGTTCAAAATCAGCAGTTTGTCCAAGAGGAGTTAAGCGTTTAGGAAGGAATAAGTTAAAAGTGTAGACCTGACCCTAATCCTTTTTTTATGACCCTAATCCTTTTTTTAAATTTTTTCTTGACAAAGCGCAGGGAAGGGGTTATTAATATATATGGTGAACAAAATGGTAAACAAAATTCGGAAAAAGCTGACAGAAAAGCAGAAGAAAGTCTTGAGAGTGCTTGAAAACTTCATTCTCGAGCACGGTTATCCTCCCACAATCAGACAACTGGGAGAACTCCTGAATATTGCCCACCCTTCGGCTGTTTTTAAGCATGCCTTGAGCCTTGAGAAGAAGGGCTATTTGGAGAGGAAGAGAGGAGAACTGAGACTCACAGGCCTTCCATCTCTTTTGCAGAGTCAGACCAGAGTGCCTTTAGTGGGTTTTGTTCCGGCCGGTCAGCCGAAAGAAGTCTTTGATGTTTCGGGAGAAGCAGTAGAAGTTCCAGAGTGGATGGTGGGCCGGAAAAAGGGCAACATCTTCTGCATTCATGTTGATGGTAAAAGTATGGTGGATGCTTATATCGACGATAGAGACCGGGTGTTGGTGGAAAGGACAAATTCGGCAAGCTCCGGCGACATGGTAGTGGCCCTTCTGGATGACGGCTCGGTGACCTTGAAGAGATTGAAGATAGAAGATGGGAGTATCTTTCTTGTCCCTGAAAACCCGGAGTTTGAACCGATCGAGGTCGAGGAGTTGAGAGTTCTAGGGAAAGTTATTGGTGTATTGAGGAAGTACTGAAGAAAAAAAGGGCCTGTCCCTTTGAAAAAAGGGAGACAGGCTCCTTTTTTCACAAGAGGCTAAGCCTCTCCTTCAGGCGGTTTTCTCAATCACCCAGCCTGATTCTTTTTTATTCATTCCTTTTCATAGATTTGGAGATGCTTACCACAAGATGTCATTGCGAAAAAAGTAGCCTGTCCCCCTTAAAAAAGAGGTGAAAGTTAAGATGAAGAGGAGATGTATTATCCACATTGACATCGATGCCTTTTTTGCGGCAGTTGAGGAACTTCTCAATCCCTCTCTTAAAGGGAAACCGGTTATCGTCGGTGGTCTTCCCCATGAGAGGGGGGTGGCTTCTACCGCTTCTTATGAAGCTCGAAAATACGGCGTCCATTCTGGCATGCCCCTGCGGAAGGCTTATCAGCTCTGCCCCAACGGGATATTCGTAAGGGGAAACTTCCAGATTTACAAGACTTTCTCCAAAAAGTTTTTCCGCCTCATCTCCCAGTATACTCCGGATGTGGAGGAGGGCTCTCTGGATGAGGCCTACCTTGATTTGACTCGCTGCCGCCCTCTTTATTACTCTTTTTCCCGCACGGCTCGAGAAATCAAACAGAGAGTGGAAAAGGAGTTGGGGCTTGCTGTTTCGGTAGGAGTGGGACCCAATAAGATTCTGGCCAAGCTGGCCACTAGCCAGGCAAAGCCGAGCGGGTTCTTCGAAATAGCGCCAGGAGAAGAAGAGAAGTTCCTGAAGGACCTGGGTATAGAGTGCTTACCTGGAATAGGACCCAAGGCCCAGGTCATCCTCAGGATGCTCAACATCCATAAAATCAAGGAGTTATGGGGGATGCCGCGAGCCAATCTCCGCTCTCTCTTTGGTTTGAATGGTGATGAACTTTACCTCCAGTCCAGGGGAATTGACAGCCGCCCCTTGGTCGTTGCTTCTATCCCTAAATCTATTTCCCGGGAGACGACTTTTTTAGAAGACCTCTGGGATAGACGTATGCTTCTGGCTCACCTGGCTTATCTCTGTGATCGGTTAACTCTTCCTTTGCGCAAGGGACACCTTTTTGCCCATATCATTGAGGTCAAAGTCAGGTATTCTGACTTTAAGACCGAGGCCCGGCGTCACCTTCTCCTTACTCCTCTTCAGGAGATGGGGAAGATTTACAAGGTTGCCCAGGAGCTTTTTCTCAAGCTTTTCTCTTCTTCCCGTTTGTCCCTCCGTCTGGTCGGGGTGAAAGCTTCTGACCTTGTGAGGGCCAGGCCCCTCTCCCTTTTCGAACCCTACTCAGAGCGTTCGAGGAGACTGAGTCTTGCTGTGGACGAGGTGAGAGAGAAATACGGCTTTGGCTCCGTGCTTACAGTTCGGGAGAAAATGCTAGAGAGCCTCTACAGTTTTGAGAAGAAACGAGGTTTTGTCCTCAAGACTGCCTCCTTGACAAAGTAAAGCAAGGCAAACTGGTTTATGACAACGAACTATGAACGGCAAACTACGAGCTATTAAAATATTGGGATTTAATTATTGCTTGAGGATACATTCTCTGCACAATTTGGAAAGGAGCTAGGAAATGTTCATCCCTCTGCGGGTTCATTCTGTATACAGCAAAGGAAAAGGAGGGGCCACTCTCGGAGAGCTTGGCTCCTGGGTTTTTGAGAGAAGGCTTTCTTCGGCCGCTCTCACAGACATAGGAAATCTCTACGGCTGGGGAAGATGGAGGAGACTTGCGCGGGAGAGTGATTTTGCTTCCCTTTTTGGCTGCGAGATAGAACTCCAGGGGAGAAGATTTTTGTTTCTCGTCAAAAACAGAGAGGGATACTGGAATTTGATGGAAATCCTCAACCGGAAAGAGATAGGAGAAACGGAAGGGCTGGTTGTCGTCTTCGTGCCTCAGTCCGGAGAGGAGGAACCTCCGGAGCTTTTCGAATTGTCCCCGGGAGAGGGTTTTTACCTTGGAGCCGACTTTTTTAACCTCAAGAAAGCTCTGGCTTGGGCCGAGAAGTACGGCCTGCCTCTTGTATGGGCCAATCCTTTAAAGTTCATAAAGAATCCTGAAAGACTTATTCTCCTCCACTCCATCCAGAAAAAAATTCCATTCCCCCCAGAAAAGGATAAGCTGAAGGGTAGAATGGAGCTTTTCGGTCCAGATCAAGAAGCTTTGGCTCTTAAGAAGTTTGGCTCCAAGG
>CAZSPM010000256.1:0-4053 GCA_964608785.1 uncultured Eubacteriales bacterium | reverse complement strand
TTCCGCAGCGTTTTTGTTTGCTCCTAAACCTGCATATCGCTTCCAGAATGCTTCAATCAGTATGCAATTATTCCCAGAGCCTTCTACCGGTCAAAATCCTCCCGATGGGGCTTCAATAAGCATTTGAAATTTGGCCCGCCAAAAATCTATATCTGAAGAATACTCTTCAAAGAAGTAAAGTTCTGCCGTTTCTCCCTCATGCGTCTCGCCTTGGAATCCGTTTATTTTGGCCATTCTGGCTTCACCTTCGATAAAAAAACTTAAACTGGGATCAATTTTATAAATAAAGCCCAGACCTCCGAGAAATATGGAATCTCTGGCTGAGGCGCTTATGAACTCTTCATCGAGATAATTGAAGTTTCCGGCTTCTAATGTTCCTGCTTCCCAGTCCTCAAGTTCTATTCCTTTATTGCCTGCTCTTTCTATATATTTTGCCCATATTAGACCCAATCCTCCTTTTATGAATATATCGAACTTATTATTGAGGGGATAAAAATAATATGCCGAGAGAAGGAGAGGGAAGGCGCTCACTTTAGCCGGTCTGGTCAGAGCGTATGATCTTGTGTTTACATCAACAAAAAGCTCGATTTTTTCTTCGATGTGCTCGCCATAGATGAATCCCGCACCGATACTTACAGCAATACGAGGGGTAAATAAGGCTATGATTTCGCCTCCGATATCGTACCCAGCGTTAAACTTTCTTACTTCTTCTCCATGATACTCCCAATTCTCCCTGAAAATAGCTTTTTCCTTTTGCCACCCTGCCCAACCCTGGAGAGAGCGGTTCACCTCTCCCAATTTCAGGCTGCCATAACCTCCGGACAATATTAATCTCAGGTCCAAACTAAAAGACGGAGAAACAAATAAAAGCGATAAGATTAAAGCGAGTAGAATTTTTATTGCTTTTTTCATTTTCTTCGCCGCCCAAAAAGCAATGATCGAGTATGGCTGTGTGTTTTCTTCGGTTTATTTAATCTTAAAAATTTCAGGGATAGCGTCTTTCCAGGCTCGATAGGCCTCACTTACAGTGAGATCCACAGTTATTTGGTTGTGATGAAGGAATATGATTCTTTCTCCGCCTGTAGTGCCGATCAGAGTCGCCTTGACTTTTTTCCTTTGAGCAAGCTTGAGAAGTTCTTGAAGGTTACGCCTTTTGATAGTGACGATTATTCTTGATTGGGTTTCACCAAAAAGGAGCGCATCCAGACGCATTTCATCTTTAAGTTCCAGTTTGCAGCCGATTTTTTCTTCGCTCAAGAAAGAACATTCTGCAAGACATACGGCCAAGCCTCCTTCTGAGACATCATGAGCAGACTGCAAGAGTTCTTGAGAAATGGCTTCTAAGCAGACCTCATGAACTCGTCTTTCTTCTTCCATGCTAATCTGTGGAGGCAGACCTTTTTCCAGGCCATGAACGCATTTGAGATATTCAGAAGCCCCTAATTCTTCTTTGTTCTCTCCAAGGAGGACCACTGCATCTCCTTCTTTCTTAAATCCTGGAGAGACTGCTTTATTCACGTCGTCTACTATTCCGACAACTCCAAGGATTGGAGTTGGATAGATAGAGGCGCCCTCTGTGTCATTATAAAAGCTGACATTGCCCCCAGTGACAGGGATCTCGAAGCTTTTACAAGCATGAGCGATTCCTTGCACAGCTTCTGCGAACTGCCACATGATTTCTGGCTTTTCTGGGTTTCCGAAATTCAAACAATTGGTGACACCGATGGGGCGAGCACCCACACAGGCTAAATTGCGACAGGCTTCTGCGACTGATATTTTTCCTCCGCTGCTTGGATTCAGGTAAGAATAGAGGGAGTTTCCGTCAAGGGTTATGGCCAAGGCTTTGTTGGTATCTTTGATCTTTAAGAGAGATGCGTCAGCTCCTGGCAGAAAAGCTGTGTTAGTCTGAACCATATGGTCATATTGACGGTATACCCACTCCTTATCGGATATAGTGGGAGATGAAAGGAGTTGAAGAAAAGTCAGATTGTAATTTTCAGGAAATGGCACAGGATCCATATGGTTTTTTTGCTTCAGATAGGCCGGCTCTTCCATCTCTCTGTTATAGACAGGACAGAGGTCCACTACCGCGTCGACTGGAATGTCCACAACCGTTTCCCCTCCCGATTTCACCTTGAGTCTTCCTCCCTCGTCTACGTGACCGATGATTATGGCATCCAGGTCCCATTTGGCAAAAATTTCCTGTACTTCTTTGATTTTCTCCTTCTTGGAAACAATGAGCATTCTTTCCTGAGACTCAGAAAGCATGATCTCATAGGGCGTCATGCCTTCTTCTCGCTGAGGTACCAGCTCGAGGTCGATTTCAATGCCTGTTCCTGATTTAGCAGTCATCTCTGAAGTTGAACAAGTCAAACCGGCTGCTCCCATGTCTTGAATTCCGATGATGAGATCTTTTGCCATGACTTCTAAACAGGCTTCTAATAACAATTTTTCTTTAAAAGGGTCGCCAACTTGAACATTTGGTCTTTTCTGTTCTAGATCTTGGTCGAATTCAGCTGAGGCCATTGTGGCTCCATGGATTCCGTCTCTCCCTGTTTTTGAGCCTGCATACAGCACAGGATTTCCTGTTCCTTCGGCTTTTGCATAAAAAATCTTATCTTTTTCTGCAATGCCCAGACAAAAAACATTAACCAGAGGATTGAGGGAGTAGCAGTCATTGAAGTAGACATCACCCCCCACAGTAGGGACGCCGATTGAATTTCCATAACCAGCTATTCCTGCGACAACTCCATCCATGATAGTCTTGTTTTTAGGCGTGGATAAGGGCCCGAAACGAAGGGTGTCAAGAAGCGCGATGGGTCTGGCTCCCATAGTGAAGATATCTCTGAGAATGCCTCCAATTCCCGTCGCAGCACCTTGATATGGTTCGATAAAAGAGGGGTGATTATGGGATTCGATCTTGAATACAACAGCTAGACCGTCTCCGATGTCAATGATCCCCGCATTTTCTCCAGGACCCTGGATAACGTTTTTCCCTGATGTGGGCAATTTTTTGAGATGTAGTTTTGAGCTTTTGTAACTGCAGTGTTCAGACCACATCAGGGAGAAGATTCCGAGTTCTGTGATATTAGGCTCTTTCCCGATGAGATCGACAATCTTTTCGTACTCCTCCATGGTGAGGTTGTGTTCATCCAAAAGTTTTTTATCGATCATGTTCGTATTCCTGGCTTTGCGTAATCCTGAAATGCAAAGCTCATTTATTTCCTAAACAATCGCCTTTATTGAGTCTTGGCCGACCATTAAGGCCTTGCTAGCCCAGTCTGTTAATAATCGATTGAAAAATGATTTTTCCATCCTCGCTCCCGAGAAGCGGATCAGAGGCTCTTTCTGGATGGGGCATCATTCCCATGACATTACCCGCCTCGTTGATGATCCCGGCAATATTCTCCATTGATCCGTTGACGTTTGCTTCTTCACTGTATCGACCTTTCTCATCCGAATAGCGGAATATTATCTGGTTTTTCTTTTTCAGTTCTTGGATTGTTTCCGGAGAAGCATAATAGTTGCCATCAAAATGAGCAATGGGAACTTTTAGAACTTGACCCATCTTTCCAAGGTCCGAAAATTGAGTCTGGTCGTTTTCTAATCTAATGTGGACGAATTGACAGAGGAACTTAAGGTTTTTATTCATGAGCATTGCTCCTGGAAGAAGCCCTAATTCCATAAGAACCTGGAATCCATTACAAATTCCCAACACAAGCCCACCGTTTAGGGCAAATTCTTTAACTTCCTGCATCAAAGGCGAAAATTTGGCGATGGCCCCTGACCTTAAATAGTCTCCATAAGAAAATCCCCCCGGGAGAATAACACAATCCACATTTTTCAAATCATGGTCTTTGTGCCAGAGAAAGATGGTCTCTTGCTTGAGGGTAGTTTCTAGAACATAAAATGTATCATAATCACAGTTAGAGCCGGGAAAGATTACTACTCCAAATTTCAATTTATTTTTTTCGCTTTACTCATTTTGCAAGATTTGCTAAGAAAATTTCTCAATTATTGGATTTGCCAAAACCTTATCAGAAATCTCAGGAA
>CAZSPM010000255.1:0-4062 GCA_964608785.1 uncultured Eubacteriales bacterium | reverse complement strand
CCCCGACCTACTGATTACGAATCAGTTGCTCTACCGACTGAGCTACACTGGCTCTTGAAAATAAAATCAAATTGTATACAATACTCTTCTTTATATAACTAATAATTAATAAAATCAGCATGGGCTGTCAAGAAATGATGTTGTACACACAATGATCATAAAAAAACTCGAACTTCAAGGATTTAAATCATTCCCTGAAAGAACAAAAGTCATTTTTCATGACGGAATAACCGCTATCGTGGGCCCTAATGGTACTGGAAAAAGCAACATCGTCGATGCTCTCCTTTGGGTTTTAGGCGGACAAAGGCACAGGGCTCTAAGAGGAGAGAGGGGCGGAGATGTCGTATTCAACGGGAACACAGAAAAAGCTCCTTTAGGTATGGCAGATGTCGTTTTATCCCTCAAAGATGAGGCGGAAGAGCTACTCATCAATCACCGCTATTTCCGCTCGGGCGAGAGTGAGTACAGACTCAACGGCAAATTGGCCAGGCTCAAGGATATCCAGGATGAACTCTGGAAAAGATCGATTGCTGAGAAAGAATACTTTGTGATCGAACAAGGAAGCATAGCCCTTTTCCTAGGTTCCAAGCCTACAGAGAAAAGACTGCTCTTGGAGGAAGCGGCAGGTACTGCTCTCTACAAGGGCAAAAAAAGACAGGCTCAGAATAAACTCGAGAGCAGTGAACAAAATCTAATCAGATTAGAAGATATCATAGCTGAAGTTTCCAGAGCTAAAAACTCCCTTAAACGGCAGGCCGGCGCTGCCATCCGATACAGAAAATTAAGAGAAAATATTCGCCAGTTGACCTGTCTCCATTTTCGCGGGAAGGCTGAGGAGCTTAGAAAAAACCAGAAAGAAGCAGCCCTTCTCTATCAAAAAAGTCTGGAGAAAGAAAACAAAACAATCTCTCAAATAAAGGAAGAAGAGAAGAACCTGGCTCACAAAAGAAAAGAGGTCTGGGACCTGGGAAAATTCCTAAAAGAAGCCCATGAAGGCCTTTTTGCTTTAAAGTCTCAGATTTCTCGTGTCGAAACTGACAGGGAAAAAGAGGCAAAAAGAATTGATTTTTTCGAGGAGAAAAAGAAACGGGCCGAAGAAAACAGGGCTGAATTCAAACAGGAACTTACTCATCTAGAAACAGAAATTACGGATGCGGAACAAAATATCGAAGCTCTCAGCCAGACTTTAAGTGAAGAAGAAAAATCCCTGAAAAACAAAGAGCGAATCCGGCTGACATCCCAGGAAAAACTGGAATCCTGGGAAAAAAGGATTCAGACATTAAGGAATGAACACCTGCAAAAGCTCTCTCAACGTACTGATGCCAATAATGAGAGAGTCAAAGTAGAGAAGGAAATAGAATTGATCCTGCGCCAGGAAGAAAAGCTGGAGGCTCAGCTTTCAACAGAGAAAGCTCTCCTTAAACAGAAAGAGGAAGAAATCAGCCAGCACTCTCAAAACGTTGCCCAGAATCAGAGTCTCATAGAAAAAAAGATAGAGTCATTGGATTCTCAGAAGAAAGCAATAGAAGAGATTAATTTATCCATAGAAAGCCTCCAAAAACAAATGGCTGAATCAAATAACAAAAAAGCCGAGACCGTCCACCACATCCAGGCCATCACAAAATTAATGGAAAAAGAGAAAAGCGTAGACACTTTCCCCGAGATTGCAGGAGCCATTGGTCTTCTTGCCGATTTAGTCGAGAGTGATCCCGAACATGCCCCTCTATTTGATATTTTCTGGAAGGAGGAGGCAAAAGCCACTCTCATTCATGCTCAAGAATTCATGAAAAATATGGGCGGAAAAGAATTCAAGGGGAACTTTCTCCTTCTTTCGCCCCAAAAAAGAGAAAAACTTCCTGAAGAGATATCCAAAGATACACGTGTCACTGGTCTTCTTAAATCCCACCTTAAAGCAGGTTCAAAAACCGAAGACTTCCTCCCTCACCTCCAGGAAGCGGTGATTGTTCAAGATATAAAAAGTGCTGTCGAACTATGGCTTCGATTCCCTACTCTCAATTATATAACCGTCCAGGGTGACCTGCTTCTCTCATCAGGGCTGTTGAAGTTGGGCGCGAAAAGGGAGGGAATCTTCACTCTCACTCAGGAGATAAAAAAACTGAAAGAAACCGTTGCCCTAATCGATAAGAAAATCATCCCTTTAAGCCACCAACTTGAAGAGAAAATCGAAGAGCAAAAAAAACTAGAAGGAAAAATCCAGATCGAATCTGCAGATATCGTCCAATTGGAAAGGAAAATTGAAGGACAGGAAAAAGAAAGGGCGCTTCATCAATCAGAGAAGGATAAAATCGAGACAAATATCACCATTCTAAAAAAAGAACAGGACGTTTTAAGAGCCGACAAGAACACAATAAACAAAAATATGGAAACAACAGATACAAAAACAACAAGCTTACTAGAAGAAGAAAATGCGTTAAAGAAAAAAATTGAAACAGAGGAAAGTGAATTCGCTGCTTATCAGGAAAAAAGCGTCAAAGAACGAAAACATTTCTTCGAGCTTAAATCAAGTATTGACCTCCTCAAAGAAAAAAGCAATAACCTAGCCCAACAACTTGAAAATTTAAGAAAAAGGGAAGAGTCAACCTCTATCAAAGTCAACTCCCTAGAGGAGGAAATTCAAAGCTGTGTTGAAGATAAGGAAAAGCTCAAAGATTTCATTAAAGATCTCGCCACAAAAGTCAAAAAACTCAAAGAAGAAAAAAAGCAAAAAGAAAACAAACTCACTCAGAACGAAGCCCATTTCAAAAATATCCAGACAGAGCAACAGGAATCAGAAGAAGCGATCAGCAATCACAGAGAGACGTATGAGGCTCAGAAAGAAGAGAGGGTAAAATGGGAGGTCAAAAAGGCCGAAAGAGATAGAGATCTGGCAAATCTTGAAGAGAGCTGCTGGCAGGAGCTCAAAAAAACACTCAAAGAAGTGAAAGAGGAAATCCCAGAAGAGAAGATATCCGATGCTGATATCGACGATAAACTTGAAGAGGCTAAAGAAAACCTTCAGAAATTTAAAGCCGTAAACCTGATGGCTGAGGAAGAGTATTTAATCCAAAAAAAACGCTTCGATTTTCTCACCGAGCAAAGAACAGACCTGCGGGAATCCATTGATTCGACCAAGGAAGCCATCAAAAAAATAGACCAAGAAAGCAAAAGCCAGTTTTTAAAAGCCTTTTCCGACGTAAACACGCATTTCCAGGAAGTCTTCTCCCTTCTGTTCAAAGGAGGAAATGCCGGGATTAAATTAACCGATGAAAGCAATCCCCTAGATAGCGGCGTTGAAATCGTCGCTCAACCACCAGGAAAAAAGGTTCAGAGCCTGAGGCTTCTCTCTGGTGGAGAACAGTGCCTGACAAGCTTAGCCTTTCTATTTGCCCTTTTCCGTTACAAACCCACGCCTTTCTGTGTGCTCGATGAGGTGGATGCATCGCTTGATGAAGTGAACCTGGCGAGGTTCTTGGAATTGATGAAAAAAATAAAGGACCAGACTCAGTTCATTATAGTGACTCATAACTTTAAAACAATGGAAGTTGCCGATTATATCTATGGAACAACAATGGCTGAGCCCAATATCACCGCCATTTATTCTGTTAAATTAGAAAAAAAGGGTGAGATTTTGAAACTCACCTGAAAATTCATGCCTGGGGAGACAGAAGAAACTCCTCTATTATTGCCTGTGTCTTTTCATCGTTGAAATTTAAGAATCTTTGGTTCATCTCCCATTTAGCTGTAAATATTAATACCTGTTTTACAAAATGTCATTCCTGCGAAAGCAGGAATCCAAGCTTGTTCCCGCTGAGCTTGTGCCCGCGGAAGCGGGTAGCGGGAAACCAGATAGGTCTGGATTCCTGCTTT
The DNA here is from genome assembly GCA_964608785.1 of uncultured Eubacteriales bacterium. GTDB lineage: Bacteria > Acidobacteriota > Aminicenantia > Aminicenantales > Aminicenantaceae. Next base: position 195 of record CAZSPM010000255.1, on the reverse strand, counting down.
CGCAGGAATGACGAGCTTTCGCAGGAATGACGAGCTTTCGCAGGAATGACGAGCTTCCGCAGGAATGACGAGCTTCTGCAGGAATGACATTTTTCATATTTCTGGATTCCTGTGGAGCTTGTGCCCACGAAAGTGGGTATCGGGTACAGGAATGACGAAACGGAGCAAGGATAACAGCTCAATTATAGTCTCTTA
>CAZSPM010000254.1:0-4065 GCA_964608785.1 uncultured Eubacteriales bacterium | reverse complement strand
CAACGTAGACTTTTTGAGGTTGATATCTTGATCTATCCATCTGAGAATTAACCTGAATTATTCAGGTTACTTAAATAAATTGGAGAACTCTTTATGAGAAGCAAGCTTTTGAAGCTTGCGAAGATTCCTTTGAAAATCATCTTTACTCTTAAAGGAGAAACTCACAGAAACGTCCTCCCCTTCGAAAAATGGCGAAGCTTTAACTGATATCTCCTGCGGCCAATTCATTCTCTTCAACAGGGAATCAAAAGAATCTCTCTGAGTGAAGAGAGAAGGGTATCTTTTCCTCTTAAGAAGGAGGCGAATTCTATCGGACTTTTGAAGGGAGGACAAGTTTTCAGACTTTTGAATATCTTGAATCTCTTTTGAAACCAGCACTCTCTCGGCTGGGGCACCCATTTTCCGTAAAATTGCCTGGAGGTCTTCAAGTAGTTCTTTTTGTTTGTTCTGACCTAACGGCAGAAGCAACGGCATAAGAAGTTTTCTTTCCTTGGATTTAAATTCAGATAGAAGGTGGGCTGAAGAGAAAGGCATCTTCTTTTCTACGATCATTCTTTCAAGCTCTGGTTCAAACTTAGAAAAATTCAGGAAAATATCTAGATGATCCATTGTAGAAGGGATGTCAAGAAGAGGCAAAATATCTCGGACAATTCTCTCCTTCTTCTCACCGAATTTCTTCAGCTTACTCAGAATTTGAGCTTTCTCGATAAGATTGAATTCCCGCAAAGCTAAATTTTCATAAAAGGCCAATAAAAAGGTCTTAAGCTCATCCGCCTCTTCTGCTACCCTCACTGGAACAGGAGAAAGGGATATTTCTCGGCAAGCCAGAATTCTCTTCCATCCTGACACAAGAATAAAATGGTTATCGCGCAAACAGACAAGAGGCGGATGGATGAGGCCCACACTCTTAAGGGAAAGAATCATTCTTTCCAAGGAAAAACAGTCAGAAATCCTGAACCTTTCATCCTCGAGAAAAATTTGATCTAAAGCCAAATGTTTGACGTTCATGTTTTCTATTTTACTATAAAGTATTAATGGGGTCAGGTCTTGTTTTTTGCTTTTTTCCAGGCAATGTCCTTTGGTACTCATTTTTTCGCCTTGTCAAATCAACGAACCAGAATGGAAGACTCTTTATATAAAAAAAAAGCAAAAAACAAGACCTGACCCCATTTTGTTATTTTGGTTCCTCCGAATAGATGAGGAAAGTAGGGATTTGATTTATCAAACCCACATGTAGGAAGATAGAAAAGAAAAAGGAGCTTTCCATGAAGCCAAAAGTTTTAATAACACGGAAAATTCTTCCTGAAGCACTGGATTATCTAAAAGATCATATTGACTATGAAATTGGCTCTTCAGAGAACGAGTTGACAAAAGAGGAAATCATCGAAAATATCAAAGACAAAGAAGGCCTTCTCTCTCTTCTTGTGGATACTGTCGATAAAGAGGTCATCGATTCTGCACCATTTTTGAGAATTATCGCCAACTGTGCTGTCGGCTACAACAACATCGACATCAACCATGCCCAAAAAAAGAATATCCTTGTAACAAATACTCCCGGAGTCTTAACCGAAACAACAGCTGACTTGACCTGGGCACTTATACTAGCTGTAGCCCGAAGAATACCCCAAGCAGACAAATATACCAGAGAGAAAAAATTCAAAGGATGGGAGCTTGAACTTTTCTTAGGTAAAGAAATCACAGGAAAACGCTTAGGGATAATAGGGATGGGCCGAATAGGCAAAGCCATAGCCTCCAGAGCTCAGGCATTCAAGATGGAAACCGTCTATTTTGATCCTCACAGACTCGCGCCAAAAAAGGAGAAAAAATACAAGGCCACTCTTCTTCCCTTGAATGAACTTTTATCCAGCTCTGATATCATAACCATCCATGCTGCCCTCACTCCCCAGACATTTCATATGATTTCCAAGGAGAAGATTGAGCTGATCAGCAAAGATGCCATTCTGGTCAATGCCGCCAGAGGTCCAATTGTTGATGAAAAAGCTCTAGCAGAGGCACTTGAGAAAAGGCAGATTTGGGGAGCCGGTTTGGACGTCTATGAAAGAGAGCCAGAGATCGAAAAGAAGCTCTTCATGTTGGATAATGTCATTCTCCTTCCCCATATCGGAAGCGCTACCTACGAAACACGCCTCAAGATGGCTATGATTGCTGCTCGCAATCTGGTTCAAGGATTAAAAGGAGAAAGACCAGATAATCTCGTTGTCTAAATCATTGCTCTATATTTTGTTTTCATTTTTTTCTTTTTAAGCTAAGCGGCTCATTCATGCTTCCGGTTCTATACCCAGCGAGGTCCAAGGTAATATACACATAGCCGAACTTTTTAAAATTCTTTATGACCTCCTCCCTAATGTCTTTTTTTATTATCTTGGGAAACTCATCTAGCTCTATCTCAACCCGGGCAGTCTGGCCATGATGCCTGACCCTTATTTGCTTAAAGCCCAGGCTTCTCAAAAATTCTTCAGCCTGGTCAATCTGCTTTAAGCTCTTGGGGTCGATCTCTGAATGGTAAGGGAAACGGGAAGAAAGGCAGGCAAGGGAAGGCTTATTCCAAGTCGGAAGGTCCAATTTCCTCGAAAGCTGGCGAATCTCTTTTTTCAGCAATCGCGCTTCCTGCAACGGAGAACGGACATTCAATTCCCTGGCTGCTTCTATTCCGGGCCTGAAATCCGTTATATCTTCGTAATTCGAGCCATCCAGGATATACGGGATATCCTCTGAAGCAGCAATATCTTTAAGATCTGAGAAAAGCTCCTTCTTACAGAAGTAGCACCTCTCTGGGGGATTGCTTGAAAAATCAGGATTCTCAAGTTCTTGGGTATGGATAACCATAAAGCGCGCATTTAGCATCTGTGCCAACTTTACAGCTTCATCTCTCTCTTTCTCAGGATAGGTTTCTGAGCTCGCAATTACCGCTAACACATCTTCCCCCAAGACATCCTGAGCCACCTTTAAAAGAAAAGTACTGTCCACTCCGCCGGAAAAAGCAACCAACACCTTTCCCATCTTGGAGAGGATTTCTTTGAGTTCCTTGAATTTTGAAAGAGTATTTTTAGCAATTTCGTCTGAGATTAACCGATCTGTTTTCTCCATAGCCTGTATCTATTCTCCTTTGAGCCCTTTTTTGTTCATGTGTAAATTTTAAATTAATATTGAGCTAATTTATTGACTTCTTTTACAAACTCTGAGATTACCTCCTCTTCCTTTAATCGTTTATAGAGCCTGCCTTTCCTAAATATCACACCGACTCCTCTCCCGCAGGCTAGACCGATATCTGCCTCTTTCGCTTCGCCGGGTCCATTGACCATACAGCCCATGATCGCCACTTCCAGATTGGCCTTTGCCGACGAAAGCCGCTTTTCAATCTGGGTGACGATCTTCATCAAATCAACTTCACTTCGACCACAGATTGGACAAGAGATAATATTGAGACCTTTTGAGCGAAGCCCCAGACTGGAGAGAATCAGGAAACCGACGCGCACTTCTTCCTCGGGAGGAGCAGTCAGGGAGACCCTTATAGTATCTGCCAATCCTTCGTTCAAAAGAAGCGCCAGGCCTACAGAAGATTTCACTGAACCAGGTATCAGACTTCCCGATTCAGTTATTCCAGCGTGAAAAGGATAGTCCACTTTCTGGGCAAGGAGCCTGTAGGCTTCCACAGTGCGTATGACATCGGAAGCTTTCAGAGATATCTTTATCTGAGAAAAATCCATATCCTCCAAAATCCTGACATGTCTCAGAGCGCTCTCAACCATGGCCTCAGGTGTCGCTTCGCCATATTTCCTGAGAAGCGCTTTCTCCAAAGAACCTGAATTCACTCCGATCCTTATGGGAACAGTATTCGCTTTTGCAGCACGGACAACTTCTTTCACTTTTTCCTTAGAACCAATATTGCCGGGATTTATGCGCAGCCCGCCAATACCCTTTTCAAGGGAAGCTAAGGCGAGTTTATAATCGAAATGAATATCAGCCACTAAAGGGATGGCAGCATGCTTCTTTATTTCACCGAGCGCATCGACGGCATCCGTATCAGGGACTGCAAGTGGAAAA
>CAZSPM010000253.1:0-4074 GCA_964608785.1 uncultured Eubacteriales bacterium | reverse complement strand
AGAACGTCGCTTAGCATAGAGATTAACTCCCTCGTATACTTCAAGGTTATTCATATGAGGTTGCCAGCGCGTAGCCCAGCGGTAGTAGCGATCGTAAAATTTCTTATTTGAAGCGCTTATCCTTTTGTTTGCAGTCATTTCTTCTATAATAAATCTTCTCAGATCCTCTCCTGCTTTCCTCCAATTTTGGAAAATAGAGAGAGCGAGGCTCCTGTAATAGGCAAACCACCCGCGGGGAATCCAGTAGTCGCGAAAGAGATAAGGAGAATAGTTTGAAAACTGCTGGACCCATTCGTGGGATGGGTAACCATGGAGGTTAAGGTAAATGTCTGGGAGCCACTTGTTGTAGAGATTTTTCCTCACTCTTGCTTCGGGAAGGATTGGTTTGGATGCGTTAATTTGATAGCCGATATCAACTCCGAGAGAGCTGTAGCGGCCAGCATGAAGACTGTGGAAAGGAGTGAGTTCTTGAAGCTGATAGGCGAGAGCGGCTCCATCAGGATTTTCCATCGGATGAAGGGCAAAATTCATCTTCTTTAAATATTCCTGGTATGTAGAGTCTTTTGCCAAGAGTTCAGCCATCTTGAGGACATAATTAGTAGAAGAAACCTCGTTAGCATGCTGTCGCGCACTGAGAAAGAGTGTTGGTTTAAAGGTGATGAGGCGAGGAATAGAAACATGTTTTTCCAGAGGAGTAAATATTTCTAATACAGGGATCTTTCTGCTTTCATAAGACTTTCCTGCAATATAGCTCTTAATTGTCTTGAATCGGCTGAGGCGTGCTGTAATCTCAAGGCACATCTCAGGAGATATGATTCGATCTGCGGGGACTATAGCCTCCTCTTTCTCTGGTGCTCGAAAAGTTGATTTTACGGTCTCCGTTTTATGCGATACGAGAAATTTCTCTTCTTTTTCCAGCTCCTTATGTTTGATCTTCAGGATTATAGAATCGAGTTTCGGATAGCTGAAAGAAGAGCGAAAGACACCTTGGTTGAGAAGCTCTCTATAAGAATTTATAAGCTCAATGAGTGTCATGTAGTCCGCTTCTTTTTCAATATCTATTTTTACGAATAGATTTTGAATTCTCTCTTCTATGCCGTTGTAAATAAAAGAAGGCACATGAAAGCTCTTGGCTTTTATTGAGGGAAAGCTGATTTTTTTGGTCAGTTCTTTTTTTTCTTTTTCCCTCCATTTCAAGATGAGCTGAGGAGAATGAGACTGCCAGTCTTCAAACATAATCTTGGTTTTTCCCTTTGTTCCTTCCAGAGAAGGGTGGATAAGCGGAAGAATGTTACCAGGCGCTGAGATGCGGGATGTATCCTCCGGGAGGTCTTTCTCTTCAATCTTGACCTCTGTTATCCCTCTTAAAAAATCTAGAGTGTCAAAATAGAGTTCATCATGGATAGCTTCAAGGCTGCTTATGATTTCCTCGTCCAGCCCCAATTTATAATCAGGTTCGCTAAACCACATCTCTATCAGGAGTCTTTTAAAATAGGGCTGTTTCGTGAATGCAGGCTCATTGCTGGTTTTCTTCATGACCCAGGAATAGACAGAAGGGAGAATTTCATCCTGGTAATAATCCCAAAATCTTTCAAGGTCACTTTTGATTGAAACGTCCACCAAAATGTCGTCTTCTTGTGTTATTTTCATCCAGCCCGTGCTCAATTCTACAGATCCCCATTCAGGCAAGACTCGAAGATATGACGTTTTTCTCGTTCGAGGAGAAAAGCTTTCCTCGAATACAAGTTCGCTTTTTTCATCGAACGCCAGAACTTCGTATATGGACGCTACATCCTTTTTTATCTCAAACTCTATCCTGTCCAGTGGTATATCTGTCTCTTGGGAGATGATTTCATCAACAGGATAGAGCTCTTGGAGCCATCGGTAGGGCTCGGTGTAAAACCTCTTGAGTTGCCCAAAATTTTCCTTTGCTTCAGCAAACCTGATATTCAGACGGCTGATATTTTTTCTTTTGAGAGAGGGGAGAACTTTTTCCAGCAGCCAAAAAAATCCTTGTTTATAAGCGGACAGAACTTCGATTTCGTAATTTATGATCTTGTTTTCATGAAGCAGGTTTTCGATTCGGCTTTTAATGCGTTCTCTGACCTTTGGGGATTCACTCAGTCCCAGGCTTATTTTCAGATTAGCAGCAGAAGGAGGTATGGATTTTATTTTTTCTTGAATTCGCTTTAAAGCTTCATCTCCTTCCCAGGGAAACTCCTTTTCTTTCTCAAAGATTATTTTACTGTCCTTGAGTTGGAACATCTCTATTTTTAAATTTTCTACACTGAGTGTATCCTTAAGAAGTTCTTTTGTGCGCTCTTTAAATTTTTTATTTTTTTCGGGCAGGTAAAATTCTGCTTTGAAGGACTCGAAATTTTTATCCTTAATTTCTTTGATAATTTCTTTTAACTTCCAGTGGAAATAAGCTTCGGCACTTCCTAACTCTCCTTTGAAGAAATTTTCAAATGCAGAAGGTACATCGTTGAGCTGAGGATTTCCCTCAACATATTCATCAAAATAGGGGAAAGTCTTGCTGAGGAAGTCAAGAGTTTTTTCCAGGCCTGTAATGTCAGTGGCGACGATCGCTAAGGCGTTTGATTTATTAAAGGCTTGAGGGATAACTTTTGCCAGTCCCCATCCCTTCTCCAGGGATGGTATCTTTAGTTTTCCTTTTTTGATGAGCTCTTTGTTGAGGGTGTTATCCTTCCCAATAAGAATGGGTGTCACCAGTGTTTTTTTGTCTTCAATTTCTCTGTCCAGGTAAGTAATCGGAAAAGAGGCCCCGGCCGTGCTTAAAACCAGCCTTGAAGCCAACCTGGCTGCTGCTTGAGCGGCAGCATCCTGAGGGATAATTATTGATGTATCCAAGCTGTCCAGAATATTATCCTTATCACTGTCGGAATAGAATCCGCGAGCTGAGAATAAGGTGAGAAGATCGAAATCTTTTTTTGAAATTCTGGGTTTGAACGGAGCTTTGTAGGAAGGAGTCAGAATTCTCTTTGGATACCCAACTCGGGGGAGAGTTATGAGGAAGTTCTCATCCCCATAGCGAAGCTCAAAAGTAATTTGAGAACAGCCGGAATATGAGAGAATTCCTGTCTTCAATCCTTTACGGTGTTGCTTGTGAAGAGATATGAGTGCCTCATGGGCTTTTTTCAGGTGATTCATATCAGGAAAATCTATGATTATTGTGAGATTTTTAATCTCGCCCGAGTTGAATTTCAGTCTTCGTATTACATCATAGGGAGATTTTGATGGTAGAAACTCATAGAGTGCGGATTTTATTGTCATCTTTTTTGGATTTGTCTGTTCTTCTTTCAAAAATTCATCCAAATCTTTTTCTAAGGTGAAATAAGTAGCGCCTTCTTCTCGTCCCCATATTTCCCATAAATATGGCCAGCGAAGGAAAAAAGAACGGCCAGTCTTGAGGAGAGTCTCATCTGACCCAGCTACAAGAGCCACTCCCTGCTGATTTTTATGCGTAAAAAGAGTAACGAATCCCTGGTATTGGTTGAGTGAAGAACGATCTATCTTCTTTTCTCTTTCTAGTTCTTCAATCCAGTTCAAATTGTTCCCTATGAGAATAGGAATTTTTAGATTTTGCTTATTCTTAACTTCTGACTCTTTTTTTAGAAAAGAGAAATCAACTGCGAGACTTTCCAGGTTTGCCCTAGCAGCAATATCGGCAGCTACAGAGAGTTCATATGCTGTGGGAACGTCCGGAATGATGATATGGAGAGCGACTTTTTCTCCATATTTATCTCCATCCAAGTCCATAATCCCCTTGCCCAGGAGAAATATTTCCGAAAGACTGGTGATATCAGCTGTTCCTCTGTGAAGACCTAAAATAAATATAAGAAGGAATAAGATACTTTTTTTTCTCATTTTTTCTCCTTATGCAGGTTAATAGCACCTAAATTCTGAAGGTTTGAGCTTTTCAAGTCAAGGGTCAGGTCTACACTTTTAACTTATTCCTTAATCCCAATTACTGAACAATAAGTCTGAACCTTACACGCATCTCGTAATAATTGAGATTTTAGCATCTGTAATGGGGATCAGATACATATATAC
>CAZSPM010000252.1:0-4114 GCA_964608785.1 uncultured Eubacteriales bacterium | reverse complement strand
AGCTGTTATCCTTGCTCCGTTTCGTCATTCCTGTACCCGCTACCCGCTACCCGCTACCCGCTTTTGCGGGCACAAGCTTCGCGAGCACAAGCTCCACAAGAATCTAGAAATATGAAAAATGTCATTCCTGCGGAAGCAGGAATGACATTTTGTAAAACAGGTATTAATATTTACAAGTAAACGGGAGATGAACCTAATTTTATAAGCCTGGATTGCCACGTCGCTTTGCTCCTCACAATGACAAGGTTGGCTTGATAAATCAAGCCTCTACATTTAATCAAGCATGGGGTCATCTCGAATTTTTAAGATCCCAGTGTATGTCTTTCCATCGACAACCAGCTTCACTCGATAAACTCCTGGTCCAGCAGGAGGTCCCTGTAAAGGACGGACAAAGAAGTCTCTGCCCCTGGCAAAACGGCCAAACTCATCTATCAATTGTTGCCTGATACGATTCAACTCATCTATCGTTTCTGCCTTTTTGAACGCTTTATAGAGCTGATCGAGACGTTTCTGCTGGTCTCGACCCCCCCGTTCTTTCAACTGTTTGAATATTCTCTCCATCCGCTTGAGGAAATTCTTTTGTTGCTGTTCACTAGGATTAAAATGCATATCCCAACGGTATCGACTGATCCCGGGTGAATCGTCAACAGTTGTGGTGAACTCCTCTGTTCCAGAAAGACAGCTGATTTCTAGTCCAGGCTTATTTTCAGGCTTCTTTTTGAGGTAGTAATTTATCGCTGCAGTATTCTGAATGCGAGAGGGTGAATTTGATGGCTCTATTTGAGACATCGAGAGAGGATTCCGGCCAATGAATAATTGATGGCCTCGAGTCGCTCCTCGGCTTATCCCTTCCCAATTTGTTGAAACTGGACTTTCAAACAAAAAAGCTTCATTTTCGAGTTTCTCCTGGGATAATTGTTGCAGAGGAGTTATGTCATCCAGAATCCAGACTCCACGACCATGCGTTCCCGCAACAAGGTCATTGTCCCGGGGATGAATCAAAAGGTCATGGATTGCTACTGTTGGCATTCCATTCATCAGTCGGGTCCAAGTTGCCCCGCCATCAACTGAGACAAATGCAGCAAATTCAGTACCGACAAAAAGGAGATTCTGATTCTTCGCGTCCTCTTTTATCACGTATGCACTCTGACCATCAGGGAGGTTGTTTGTGATATTTTCCCACGTTTGGCCATTATCAGCGGTCTTAAGGACATATGGCTTGAAAACATCACTCCTGTGCCCATCAAAAGTGACATAGCATGTTCTTTTATCAAAGTGTGATGCTTCAACGCGGCTTACCCAGAGCCCATCTGGAACTCCTTTGATATTGGGACGCACATTTGCCCAGGTTTTTCCATCATCCCTGGTGAGAAAGATATTTCCATCATCTGTGCCGATCCAGATAAATCCTGGCATAAGAGGGGATTCTGAAAGGGTCACTATCGTGCAATGTGTCTCTGCTCCAGTAACATCTCTGGTTAGACCACCGCTTTCTCTATTGGTTTTTACCGGATCATTTGTGGATAAATCGGGGCTGATGATCTTCCAGTGATCGCCACGATCCATACTCTTGAAAAGATAATTGGCCCCATAATAGAGGGTACGGGGATTATAATGAGAGATTACAAATGGTGTGTTCCAGTTCATGCGCACGACAGGACTGTCTTCGTCTGCCTGTTTTGGAACAACCTCATCCCAATTGATTGTGTTGTTTCTATTTGGAGCTATTTCTGCAGCCATCTGTCGGAAGAGGGCATGATTTCTACGGATCCTGCCCCTCTGTCTTTCTGAATAGACTGTTTTCCAATCTGTAGGATCGACGGCTGTGTAAAACCCATCACCACTGTGAAACTTAAACCAGTGGTCGTTAAAAATACCGTTGTAATCGCGGCTATTACTCGGGCCTCCCCAGATGCCATTGTCCTGGAGTCCAACATAAACATAATAAGGATCTCGCAAATCCACAGAAACTGCATATATCTGGCTGATCGTAAAATTATCAAAGAAGCTAAAGTGTGCCCCGTGATCGTGTGTTATGGAAATCCCCTTATCATTTCCGACATAATAGCGGTCTTTGTTATGAGGATCGAGCCACATGACATGAAAATCGCCAGCAATACCCGGCATGCCGGAACTGAAGGTCTTGCCTCCGTCTTCTGAAACCTGCGCTCTAGAGCCCATCGTATATATAAGCCTATCATCGTTGGGATTGATATAGATCTGGCTATAATAGAAGGGTCTGTTGTTATATCGATTCTTGTATTTCCAGTTTTTGCCGCCGTCCTCTGAGCGATAAATTCCTGTTCCAAGTTTTTTCATATCATCATATTCCTTTGTTCCTCGTCTAGGCTGAAAACCATGCTCGACAATCGCCATCACAATTTCCGGATTTTTACGGTAGATTGAGAGGCCAATGCGTCCGATATCCCCCTCAGGGAGCCCTTTTGTCAACTTCTCCCACGTATTTCCTCCGTCAGCCGATTTGAATATCCCTCCATTGGGACCACCGCTGTCGAACCGATAGGGTCTGCGAAGCCGTTGCCAGAATGCCGCGTAGAGGACATCCGGATTCTTAGGGTGCATTTTGATGTCAGTGCATCCGGTTTTTCCATCATCGGGGAGTCCGTTCGATAATCTCTGCCAGGTTCTCCCGCCATCAGTCGTCCTAAACAGACCGCGCTCCCCAGTATACCCCCATAGGTGTCCCTGGGATGCCGCATAGATGATATCGGGATCAGTGGGATGGGCCACGATTTTGGCAATGTGATGTGTATCCTCCAAGCCCATTTTTGTAAATGTCTCTCCTCCGTCTGTAGATTTGTAAATCCCATCGCCCCATCCAACGCTATTACGGACGTTAGCTTCGCCAGTGCCAACCCAAAGGATGTTTGGGTCTTTCTGGAAGATAGCTACAGCTCCAATAGAAGCAGAACCATAGGTATCGAAAATCGGTCTCCAGGTTGTCCCGGCATTGATGGATTTCCAGACTCCACCTGAGGCCGATGCGACGATCACAAATCTAAAATCATTATCGAGCGCTTGAATATCTGAAATGCGCCCGCCCATATTAGCCGGTCCGATATTGCGCCATTTCAGATGTCTGAATAGATTCTCCTCTGACTGCTGCGAACCTAAATATCCAGTAATCAAGAATAGCCCAAAAATAGTAATCAGTATCGGACACAAAAAAATGCGATATTTCTTGTTATTCATGAAACGACCTCCCTCCTATTTAGTTTCCTTTGGAAAATTACACAATTTATAAAAAAACCAATTTCTATTTAATCAAGCCTGGATTCCTGCTTCCGCAGGAATGACAACTTGCCTTCTTACTCCGTCATGAATTTCAACTAATTGGGAGATGAACCGATGAATCAGATCTCTACTGGCATGAGATTTCTGCGCTCTCTTCGGTCTCTCGCAATGACAATCTCCAGCTGGTGGGCTTGATGATCAAGCCCCTACATTTTAAAAAAAAGAGTTTGATGAATCAAACCAATACATTAATTAGGTTTAGATAGAAAACACCCTTAAAAAAGCGCACTGCTTTTCCCTTGGTTGTGTTGTTCTCTATAAGTGGAGTGTAGAGAACTAAAGCTTACTGACGTTCTTGGCTACTGGTCCTCGATTGCTTTCTTCGATGTCGAAACTTACCTTGTCACCTTCAGTAAGGGTTTTGAATCCAGCTGTGTCAATAGAAGAGTAGTGGACAAATATATCCTTGCCGTCTTCCATTGAAATAAAGCCGTATCCCTTTTTCTCGTTAAACCACTTAACGACTCCTTCTGCCAAAGCACTGGCCTCCTTTCTAAAAATTTCTCTCATGGTCCCAAGCCTTAGGTCGCCACTCTAGCAAAAGGATTGATCCTTCAGAGCGAAACCGACCCGCGATTAAAGCCAGGCCATACCTTAAATTAAACATTTGATCTAAAAATAAACGCCAACAATCCGCACGTCTTACACCAATCTTGCTCACTCATTGTAGAATAGGAATTAGAAGAATTTGATTTGTCACTGGAATGTTACTGGAATGAAAAAATTAAATTCTTTGCCTTCAATCAAAACCTCAATTACATAATTCCGACCAATTCGATATCAAAGACTAATGTTTTTC
>CAZSPM010000251.1:0-4123 GCA_964608785.1 uncultured Eubacteriales bacterium | reverse complement strand
ACATGAGAGGCCGGAAGCATAGTCAGCGTCTGTGATGAAGATGAGGCAGAAGACAAGGCTCTCACATTAAATCAACTGGAATCAAGAGTTCTTCTCGGTTTTCTAGGACATCTTCCTTGAAAGTCAAGAGCAGGACAGTTTTAACAAAGATCTATCCTTCAAGACGAAATTCTTCTTCCTCTCGGTTAAGGTCGATTTCTTCGGCCTTTTCAAGAAAAATTTCCAGGTCTCTTTCTCCGAATTCTGAAAGGGCAAGAGTTTCAAGAACCAAGACATTATCATCCGTTAAAAGTTATGCTTCAAGAAGATCTATTCGTCAGGATTCGAGGCCTACAAGCAGTAGACGTAGACGCGAAGCCTCAAATGCCAAAAGGGTAAGTTCTGGCAATTCTTCTCGCGTTCGTTCAAGTTCCCTGCGTTCTTATAAGAGCCGCCTTTATACACAGCCAAAAAGGAGTTCGTCGAGAGTCAAGTCTTCTGCCACAAAGTTCACTCCTTCCCGTCTTAGAAAGGTTTCTTTAGCAAAGAGGTATTCCTCCCAAAGGTTCATTTCCTCCTCTTCTCGTTCGAGCAAAAGTCGCTCATATGCGGCTCCCAGCAGGAGCTTTTCTAGAACTAAATCCTTTTCCTCTAAGCCTGCATCCTCTTCGCGGAGCAGGGTTTCCTCATTCAAGTTGTCTTCTCGAAGCCCTTCCTCCCGTTCAAGGATTAGAAGCTCATCCGGAAAACGTTCGATTTCTTCAGGTTCTTCATCTACCAAAAAAGTAAAAAAAAGATAAAAAGAGCTCAGGCGAGTGGGTTCCAAAAACACGCAGCCTTTGTCCCAGCGAGCCAAAAGCTTCTCGGTTTCAGGCCTCTGAGGGATCTGACTTTAATAATTTGTAGCATTGGGGTCAGGCTTTCATAACTTGTTCCAACGGGGTCAGGCTTTATCGTGAAGAGATGTTTAGTGGCAAGATGTAGACTGTTTTTCATCATGAGGACAAAGCCTGACCCCAAAGAAAAACAAGTTATGAAAGCCTGACCCCGTTGGAACCAATTTAAAAGTCAGATCTCTCTATGCCCGCTCGGCCTTCAAACGGTTTTTTTCACCCACTCCCCCTTGCTTGTCTGCTAAAAGGCTGGAAAGAAAACAACGTTAGAACTCTCAAAAGAGCTCAGGGCAGTACCAATTTTCCGCTTTACTTTTATTCTTTTCAGTGGTATAAATTACGTTTCAATTGAATAAAAAGCATGGATGTTTTTATGGAGGAAAAGAGGGTATCCATAGCGTCTGGGTAAACATTATTGAGTGATTTAAAGCTACTGAGGAGGTATGAGCCATGAGCATAGGGACATTAGTTTCAACTGGGGAAAAATGGAGATTCAGAAAGCTAACTCTGATTCTTGGCCTGAGTATGTTAGCCTTTTTATTAGTATCAGCAGGGAGCATAGCCTGTAAGCAAGAAGCTGTCACAGAAGAGGAAGGAACTAAGATAAAAGAAGAAGGTATAATTGAGTTTGAGGGGACTGTAAAAGTAGCTGTTGGAAAGTATGTTTTCATTCCTGAGGCTCAAGGATTTGATATAGTTATTCAAGGTGAAGCAGATTCTAGTGCTTGGGTAGATAAAGAAGTCAAAGGAGAAGGAGAGTTTTCTCCTGAGAGGCCATCTGTTTTAGTGGCCAATAACATAGATGTCAAAGATGAAGGTGGAAGCTGGATGAATGTTTTCACAAGGACAGAAGAGGTCGTTCTGGATGACTATTTGGACCTAAAGGCAAGAGAGGAATTTCAGGTCCTCAAAGACTTAGCTTATGATAAGAATCAAGGTTGGGCCGAGGTAGAAAGAGCAAAAGTTTATGGAAAGTTAGAAATGCAGGCTGTTACTGAAGGGGGAGAACAGAAAGACGTCTACAAAGTCTCAGTATTAAGCGCAGATGGTAAAGTATTAGGCAAAATCTTAATCGATAATTTTTCTGATTTTAGTCAATATTATATAAAGAAATTAAGATTGTTTGATGAGTTCTGGTTTTATATCAACATAAAAGACACAGTGGAATGGAACGTCCGGAGGAGAACTCGAGATCTCTTCCATGCAGATGTTCTCTATGCTGGACTTTTTTAATGCTAGATTCCAGTAATAGCCTCAGATAGATTCTCTAAAGACTTTCAACAGATCTCTAACCATACATTCATTAAGTTATACGAGGATTGGCATGTGAAATATGTTTTTTGGGACCTTCCCTTTTTCTTTTCTCACAGGAAGGATTATCTAGAAAAAAACCTTGACAGGTCTCCGTTATTTTAATATTTTTCAAAAGCATTTAGAACGAAATCCTCAAATGCATTCATAGAATAATCAGAAATACGAGGGAAATGAAGAAAGAAAAAACAAAAGAGGCTGTCCTTAGGTTGAGATGGCTCGTATTAGTGCTTATGGGGTTAGTGATTTTTGGCTCCTATTATGCCTATGATGCAGTGACTCCTATCGCCGATTATATTATGCAAGGGATGGAAATGAATAGCGCACAATATGGCCTTCTCTTTAGTCTATATTCCTTGCCAAATATTATAATGGTCCTTCTGGGCGGTATTCTTCTGGATATTATAGGCATAAGAAAGGCAGGAATCATATATGCGGCTCTCTGTGCCTTCGGTGTAGTTATCACAGCTTCAGGTTCCAGTATCCTGATTATGTTAGCGGGAAGGTTTATCTATGGGCTTGGTTCAGAATCCCTCATCATCACCATGGATAAGATTCTCTCCAGATGGTTTAAAGGAAAAGAGCTGGCGTTTGCTTTCGGGCTGCTGATAACCATAGCAAGGCTTGGCACTGTTGCTGCCCTAAATACTGCAGCAAACATTCAGGAATGGAGCGGCTCTTGGCGCATGGCTATATGGGTTTCGGCAGTGGTTATGTTCGTGAGTTTCTTCCTCTTCCTGATTTATTCGGGTATCGATAAAGCCAAAGAAAAATATATTAAGGGAGAAAATCAGGAGGAGGGGACAGAAAAATTTGTTTTTCGAGACATCTATAGATTTAAACCCTCCTACTGGCTTGTTTCCCTGCTCTGCATGACTTATTACTCTGCTATTTTTCCGTTCACAGCATTTGCGGTTGTCTTACTCGAGACAAAATTCGGTTTTAGCAAAGTTCTCGGCGGCCGATACACGTCTCTGATAATGATTGCTGCCATGATTTTCACTCCACTGCTTGGATTGTTCGTCGATAAAGTTGGCAAAAGAGGGACAATAATGATCTTTGGTTCCCTGTTGTTGGGCCCTGCTCATTTAATCCTGGGACTGACCCACACCCATCCTGCCATTTCCATGGTTCTGATAGGGATTTCTTTTTCCCTGGTTCCCGCTGCGTTGTGGCCCGTTATCCCGATTTTAGTTGAGGAGAGACGCCTGGGAACGGCTTTTGGTTTGATGACCATGATCCAGAATGTCGGGATGACGATTTTTCCTTTCCTGGCGGGGAAAATGAGGGATCTTTCTGGAGGAGATTTCACCAATACGATGATCATGTTTGCCTCATTGGGTTTTGTTGGTTTCATCTTTTCGCTCCTGCTTAAACATGCTGATAGGAAGGAGAAAGCAGGGATTGAGCTGCCAACAAAAATTGCTCAAGCCTAGGGACGTTCCCCAAAGTGCCACCCCATCGTTCATTTGTTTAATAAGTAAAAGACAATATACAATTTAAGAACATCAATTTTTTAATACATAAAAATATATATAGGATGGCACTTTGGGGAACGTCCCTTTTTTTTTGTTTTTTTTTGTTATAATATCCTTTCTCATTTTTTCAAGGAAGATGTTACTCCTATGAAGAAAGTACGTATACGTTGCGTGATATCAGATTTGGGCAAAGTGATCATCTTTTTTGACAACAATATTTTTTTTACAAAGATGGCGAACTATTGTCCCTTTTCAAAAGAAGAAATTCGAGAATTGACATTCACTCATCTTGATCTTGTTAAATCTTTTGATTGCGGTAGAATAACTCCAAAGGAATTTTACGACCAAGTCGTACGAAATTTAAAAGCTCGCACAGACTATGATACATTCTATTCAATCTACAATGATGTGTTTTCGCTCATCCCATCTGTTTTAAAAATCATGAAAAGATTGAAGCGGAAT
>CAZSPM010000250.1:0-4137 GCA_964608785.1 uncultured Eubacteriales bacterium | reverse complement strand
AGCAACCTTCTTATCCTTCACATAACTGAGTTTAAAAGCCGCATAATATTTGACATCTCTATTGGAACTGTAAAGCTTTCTTTCCATCTCTCTCAGAAATGATCTTTCCCCCTCTTCAAAAAGCTCGTAAGCCAAATCGATGATTGCAACTTCCGCTTCCTCGGCTAAACTCCTGCTCCGTTCTTCAAGCTGGATATAGCTTTTATAGACTTCCAGGGCTTCCACCTCTTTTCCCTTCTGCTCTTCCAAGCATTTGGCTTTATAGAAAACAGCCTGCGGGAACCAGGAACTATCGGGATATCTCTCGATAAGCCTTTCCAGCTTATCCTGAGCCTTTTTCCATTTCTTATCAAAGAGGAGAATCTTCGCCTCCTGAAAGAGCTTCTCATCTGGCTGTGTTTGTATGTATGCCTGAAGAAGAGAAGTAGAGAGGAGAAGAATGGCTAGGGTTACATTTATTTTTCTCACTTTATACCTCACTTTCTTCCAATTCTTTCTTCAATAATTTTATTTTCAACAGAAGCTGTTTTTCATCGATCAGCCTCTGAATTTCTTCTATTTGCTCTGTTGAAAGCTCTTCGCTTGCCAGACTCAGCTCGTAGAACAGGAGTTCAATTAGGTCGCATATCGCCTTGGCCTTGACCATTTTGAACTTATTCAATTGTGGATTGATGTATCTTTTCTTCGCGAGCAGCTCCCTTGCTCTCTGTGATGTGAATTCGCTCCGCCAGAACTCCGCCTTTTTCTCAGATGGATATTCGATAAAGTCCAGGAGCAAGTATTGGCTCTTATCAAGGTAGCTCAAAGTCTCTTTTTTGGCCATCTGGAGCTCTACCCTCTCCAAGAAATCTTGAGGCGCGAAAAGCTCTGCTGTCCCCGTTTCTCCCGGATGAGGAACCCTGATAACCATGTATGTGGTCAATGCGCCTATCAGAACACCCAGGAGGACTCCGGCATAGACGGGCCTCAATTTGGGTTGGAGGAGGGATCTTGTGAACCGGGTGAGCCATGACTCCTTTGGAAGCTCGGCCTCTCCTTTGAAGACCTGGTCAGCAATCTGTGAAGGAAGAGCCTCCCAGTCGACAGAAGCCATTGTTTCCTCGATATTGGGTTTTAATGAGTTGGCTCCATTCACGGCTACCCTTAATCGTTCCAGCTCACTCTTGCATTGGGGACACGAATCCAGGTGGGAAGTGAGATGAATTTTTTCTTTTTCTTCAAGCTCTCCATACAGGAAAGCCACCAAGTCTTTTCTAATCTTTTTGCATTCCATCATCCTTCTCTCCCCAAATAAGGGCTCATCAAGCCCCTTAGATTTTGAACAGCTTTAAAATGAAGCGATTTCACTGTTCCCAGAGATATATTTAAGATCTGGGCAATTTCTCTGTATTTATGCTGATTGTAATGTTTCATGACAAAAATCATCCTCTGTCTTTCAGCCAGCTTGTTAAGGCAAGAGGAAAAGATATCTTTTAAATCCGACGAAAGGTAACACTGCTGTGAGTCTTGTGCAGGCAGATTCATCTCTTCTATGGGCACTTCCCTGTCGAATTTATTGTTTTTGCTGTGATGCTTCCGGTGATAGTCTATGCAGAGGTTTTTGGCGATCTGAAGCAGCCAGCTTTGAAAATTCTTCCCTTTCTGGAAAAGATGCACCTTCTGGTAAAGCCTCAAAAAAGTCTCCTGAACAATATCCATGGCATCATCCTTATTCTGAAAGAAAGAATAGGCCAGCAAGAAAACCTTTTTCTGGTAAAGCTCGGTAACTGTCATGAAAGCCTCTCTATCGCCTTTCTTGATTTTCTGCACGAGGGTGTAGATATCTTCATGCGCCTTGGCTCTTTCTTGTTCCATTCTTTATTCTTTTTGGAAATTCTTAAAGAAAATAGCCTGGTTCCGTTCCCTCATTTGAGCCAAATCAATACCTTGTTCTTTTCATCCTCAATTTCAATGAGGAGCCCTGCTCCGACTCGGCTAAAATCTTTGATCTCACTCCAGTCGAAATCATAGCGGTCTTCAAAATCAATCTCACTTTCATTTTCAGCCGCCAGCATTCCAAGATCCATACAGCCGTCCACCAGCCAAAGGGGTGTAGAAACCTTTACTATTTTGTTCTCTTTGCCCTCATAAATCAATATATGTACAGTATCTGGTCTTCGTTCACGGTCAGGATATCTCAGATGAATCTCTTCAATCTGCTGGTAAGCTTTTCTAAAATAACGTTCCGGGTTTTTGACATTTTCGATGACTCGAACGTTTAAACAGGCACTCAAGAAGAAAACAAGAAAGACTATTGCAACAATCTGTATCTTTCTCTTTGAAATTTTCATTCTTAGCCTCACGATTGAATCTCTGAAGTGTATAACGGAACGATTTCAAAAAAGGTTCACCTGAAAAAAATATTTATCTCAAGAATTCATTAAATGAGAAATATATCTTAATATTTACGTCGAAATGGATAAAATGAGCAAGAATTATATTATCGATGAAAAGAAAACGGTAGGAAAAAATATGTAATCTTAGGAATAACTCAATAATGTCATTCCTGTTTTACTAATTGTCATCCCTGTTTTTCCAATTGTCATTCCTGCGGAAGCAGGAATCCGTCATTCCTGTGAAAACAGGAATCTAGGTCTGGTTTCCTGCTTCCGCAGGAATGACCTTTAGTAAAACAGGAATGACTTTTTTCATATTTCTTGATTCATGCTATCTACTTCCGCAGGTGCAAGCTTCCGCAGGAATGACTTTCTTTTTATTTCTGGTTTCCTGCTTGCATAGGAATGACGTTCTTTTTTAGTACTTTATTTATATCTTACCCACTTGACGATCTCTTGCAGCTTGGGTGGCTTGCCGTACATCAAAATCCCCACTCGATAGATCTTTGCCACAACCCAGATCATCAGAATAATTGTCAGGACAAGAAGTATGATGGAACCTCCCAGTTGTACAACTGGCGGGAGTAAAACACAGACACGCAGAAGCATCAAAATGGGAGCAAAAAACGGGATCACGGATAAAACCACAGAAAACATGCTGTTGGGACTTCTCATGATGAAAATCATAAGCAGCATGGGAATAATCAAAAACATGCTTATCGGAAAAAGGAGCTGCTGCGCTTCTTTTTCAGAGTTAACCATGGATCCTACGGCTGCATAAAGAGTGGCATAAAGAAAATAACCCAGGATAAAAAATATCACGAAATAGAAGAATATATAAACAGGGATGCTCGGCAGACTGAAATCACCGCCCTGTAAGAATCCCGGAAGCAAGGATTTATTGTATTTGAAAGCGACGATTCCAAACAATGCCCAGATCGTATATTGAGTCAAGCCCACCGCTCCAATCCCTAAAATCTTCCCGACCATGAGCTGAAAAGGCTTTAAGGAGGAAAGAATGACCTCTATCACACGTGAAGATTTCTCCTCGATGACTCCTCTCATGATGATCGCCCCGTAAAAGAAAAGGGTTATGTAGAGGATGAGAACCAAAAAATAGGAATATATAAAGGTTCCGCCGGTATCCCTTTCTTCTCCCTTTTTCGTCGCTTTTACAGAGGTTAATCTCACCGGCTGGATATACTGACCAATTTTTTGAGGATCCAATCCCTCCTTCCTCAATCGTTTCTCGATGACAACATTGTTTAGAGATCCATGAATATCCTTCAATTCCTCAAAATCGGTGACATGCTCAGAGACATATTCGGCTTCTCCTCCCTCCGAGACGTCTTTGGGGATAAAAATATAGGCGGTAAGGGACTTATCCAACACTTCGGTCCTCAGCTTCTCGCGCAGGTCGGTGATATCAGCAGAAGGCTTGTATTCTTTTAAAATGTATTGGCGTCGTCCATCCTTTAACCTATGGTCCAGCTTCTTCTCAAAGTCTGCAAAAACCTCCCGGCTCAAATCAACCACGCCGATGGTTTCTTGCTCTCCGACAGATATCACTTGAGCGAGAATGGGGATTCCTATTATGGCCGCCATGAGAATCGGGCCTAAGATAGTGCCGATAATGAAGCCCTTGGTTCTTACGATCTGAAGATATTCCCTTTTAATGACTGACAGTATCTATCTCATTTTCCTTACTTACCTTATCGATGAAAATGGCGTTCAATGTCGGTTCCTTAATCTCAAATTTATT
>CAZSPM010000249.1:0-4150 GCA_964608785.1 uncultured Eubacteriales bacterium | reverse complement strand
TCTATATCCTTTATGTCTACAGATGATGTGCTGGACAGCAATTCGTTGAGTTTTGCAGACTGTTTGTCATCGAGCGCAAGGCAGTAAAACTCAATGGGCTTATCGATGATAACCTGCTCATCAGCATTCTTGGGAAGAAAGAGCTTCAAAGAAAGCTGCATGCTGGTAATCCCTTCTGTGAATTTAATTTGTGAAAGCCGCGCCTGTGTCTGAGTATCGACAAATTCATAAGAAATTTGCTGTGGGAGATTGATAACTTTGAGCCTGAAAACATTCGCCTCTCCACTAAACTTTTCCAAGGATAAATCATATATGGCTTCGCTCTCCAAATCTGCTTCCTGGGAAAATTGGGCTGAATTGACAGTCACGATGTTCGCACTGAGGCCTTTCTGTAAATACACTGACGTGGTTTCATTCTTCCCTGCATAAAAGACGTTCACATCTAAATTCTCAACATCTTTCAAAAGCTGGAAAGTCACTGGTCTTTCTTGCTCCAGAGATAGGGAGGGAATTGTCTTCTCGTAAGGGTCAGAGATGATTTTCCCTTCAGATCTCAAGGAAACGTAGACATCTTTAATCTCTTGGAGAAAATCAAGTGGGAAAATATCTTTGGCGTCTATATTTAATTTGGCGAGTTCTTTGAGTTCTTTTGAGGAATAACGAAGTGAGACGCGAACGAATTTTTTTCCTATTTTGTCTTGATATTTTACAGCGCTCGCCACAGAAACCCGGACCTCGCTTCCCATAAAACTTATCAAAGCCTCCTGATAACTCACCTGAGCTTGAAGATACTCGGTCCTTTTTTGAACAAACTCCTGCTCTGAGGTCAAGCCCTTCTCTTTGAGCTTCAATGCTATGTCGAATTCTCCCTTCATCCTCTCGAGATGAAGCTGTGCCTTTTTAAGCGCTAAAAGTTTCAGCGTCTGAGATTCCTGGGAGAACATGAAATTGAAAGAAAAGGTCAATAGCAAAACAAGCGCGGAGATTTTTATGAAATTTTTCATCGCTTTTGCCTCCATTCCCTGTTCACGGTAAACATCTGCAAACCGCATGGGCTTATTTTCCCGACGATCTTATTCCGCTGCAGCATGTTCCTGCATATAGTCAACGTAGATCTTGTTCAGATCCTCTCCCTTGAGTTCTTCACTTGTTTTCATCATGACAAGCTTTCCCTGCATCATGAATCCGACTCTATCAGCAATGTATTTTGCACGGAATATATCGTGTGATGAGATAAAAATCGACCTTCCTTTATCCCGCAGCTCGAGGAGAAGTTCCAGGAATTCCTGGCCTGACCTCGGATCAAGACCTGAGGTCGGCTCATCAAGGATAAGATTGGGGGCATCTTTCAAAATGGCAATGGCTATGCCCAGTTTCTGGCGCATTCCCTTGGAAAAATTCTTGGTTCTCATGTCAAATGCCTCTTCCTGAAGTCCGACACGCTTCATCACCTGTGCATAGGCGGTCTTGTTGAGGTTGCGCTTGCCCGCTAATCTTGAAAAATAGTCAAGGTTTTGATAGGCGGTGAAATTACCATATAACATCACATTTTCAGAAACGAATGAAACGAAGTCTTTCGACTTCAATGGCTCTTTGACGACATCAATTCCTTCAATCAATGCCGTTCCTTCAGTGGGAGGAATGAAGCCTAGGATAAGGTTAATCGCGGTCGTTTTACCCGCGCCATTAGCACCGAACATACAAAAAATTTCCCCTGCTTCTACCGTCAGGTCTAAATGATCTAAGGCTAAAAGCCCGTCTTCATATTCTTTTGTGAGATTTTTTGTTTCTAACATGATTCCCTCTTTTATTATTTATTTTTTTGACAGTTAAAATTCACATGCATTTACCGAACATCGTATCTGAGAAAAGACACATACGCCCCGACAAAAAACAGGATGATCAGAAAAACCATCAGAATGAAGTCTGGCAGCATGCGAGTGAAAGAGTCGCCGAATACTTCGGGCGTAAACTCTTGCTGCGGCATATCACTTAAATCAAGTTTTGGTTGTTGCCCCTCCTCGGGAGGTTGGGCAGTCCCTATTTTTTGATTGATCCATTTTGTAAATATCGGCTTGTATGCCTTTACCGAGTTCAGGAATCTCTCATGCTCGCTCACACCTGTTCTGGCAAGGCTCATAGAAGAGAACATCAGCGCCGAGGCAGGAGAAATACGTGAAAGATTAACAGCGAGCTTCTGCTGCTGGTGCATTTTCATCTGATAATCACGTTCAATCGCGGCATTCTTTTCATCGATTTTTGCCGTCAATCTCCCCCGGAATTCGTTCGCCCATTCTTGAACTCTTTTTCCCCATTCCTCTCGTTCTTTTGGGTCTTCAGGACGGGGATTTTTTTTAAAATACTCCTTCTGTTCTACTATGGCTTCCTTCTGAATCGTCTGCAGGTAGGCATCTTTTTCAGCTGTGATCTCATGTACTGATGGTATGGACTTGATCTGGCCTGCAACCATTACTGATGCTTTCGGTATTATCGTTACGAACGTGACCCAGATGAATAACAGGAGTAAAAAACTGGTTGAGGACCTGCTTGTTCTCGCCGAAATGAATAGTCCAAGTGTAAAGAAAACGGATAAGTACAAAAGAAACATGACGCATATCATGACAATTCTGATCCAATCATCTCCAGAAAGTGAAATGTTCGGATAAATCATCAGGATCAGAAGGCCGAGGACCAAGGGAATGACCAACGGGATCAAAAGACTGACAAAACCGCCAATGGCTTTTCCAAGAACCAGCCTGTCCCTCGGAAGATTATTAGAGAGAGCAAGCTTCAATGTCCCTCTTTCTTTTTCGCCTACTATCGCATCGTAGGTAAAAAGTATCGCGAAAAGGCTAAGCACAATCTTAACGATGAACGACAAATCTAGCGGTCCGAAAACTGCAAAAATGGGATTGCTGTTATATTTCGATTCTATCATACTTGGATCATAGGCAATGTTTACGGTTGCCACACGGCCAACGGCCTCCCATATGCCGCTGACAATTGTGCTCAGCACCTGAGGTTTTCTGTTGATCTTGGTCCCTAATCCTGCAAGCGTGCCATAAGATTGCTGATTTTCCAGATTCTTTTTATTCAAGGCAACGGCTGCACTATGTTCTTTCAGCTCTGCCTGGTAGTTATTTATCCCAGTGTATATCGAAATCAAGATGAGGATTGTACAGAGCAAAAAAGTAAAAACAAATCTGGGACTCATGATTGTGTCCTGGATCTCTTTCTTGATAATGTCTCGTAACATTTATTACTCCTCCGATTTTGTATTTAGTTGTATTATATGTTTCTGATTATATATACGATATACTCACTATTAAAGTTATTTATTCAAAAAATTGCTATTTTGTTTGCCGTTGAACTTGTCGTTTTGAGTGTGGTACATTTATTGCAGGTTGTCAACAGTCAGAAATAGCGGAAAATTGTGAGGAATTTCTGTCAACAAGAGAAGATTCAAGATGGCCAATTAGTCAAAAAAACAGAGGATATGATTGAAGATTTCGAAGAAATAAGGAATAAAGCTATTAAGGCAAGCACTGTCAAGATTTGGGCTGAGGAGGATGGCTCATATAAAGAAGCGAGTAACTGGTCGCTCTGGGAAGAGAGCACTCTAGATCTTAAGCAATTTAGCGATATTCTCAATTATAGGCCTAAAGAAAAGCAAGTTCGTAAATTCAAAGTACGGATTGACAAATTCAGATTTTTTAATTAAACTAAGTATCGCTTCTGTCAAGATTACATAAAAAATCACTTAAGAATTTTTAAGGGATTCATTCCACAAATGGAAGCACCTCCTACAGGTGCTGTAGTCCCTTCTGCACGCCGACTAAGATGAAAGACATTCACGAACATTTCTCCCGAGTTGCCAGCGAGTACAGAAATTTGAGAGTGATTGAATTTGAGCCTGTTTTATACATCAGCAAGCAGTTCGATGGGATGCCTAAAATTCAAGGATTAGATGTTGGATGTGGTACAGGAAGATACGACTTGCTGTTATTCCAGAATTTAGGAGAGAGGCTCTATCTTCACTGCATCGATAGCAACGAAGGAATGCTCAATCAACTTATCCATCATCTCCAGGAGAACAAGGTTAAAAATTTTGAGACAAAATGCTGTTTTGCCAGAAGCCTTCCCTTTGAGG
>CAZSPM010000248.1:0-4174 GCA_964608785.1 uncultured Eubacteriales bacterium | reverse complement strand
AGAATCTTCTTCGCTCCTCGCCGCTGCAGCAATCTTGACTCGTGAATAATCCAGGATAACAACGGGCTTTGAAAGTCTAACAATGAGCAGTAGAAGCAAGAACATAAAAGCCTTGATTTAAAAGATTTTATTTTGGAATTCTTCGATGTATTTAGAGAAATTTCTGTCATGTAACAGTTGCAGATTTCGAGTATTTTGCCTTTGACTCCGGATTTATGCTGTGATAGAATCTCATCAGGTTCTTTACTTTGAATAATGTTTTTAGTAGAGAGAATAGAACCGATATCTTGCTTCTATCTCCGAAATAAACATTATTTATCAAAGGAAAACTAAGAACAAAAGGAGAAAAGAGTGCAAGGTAAGAAGCTTTATGTTGGAAATTTTAGTTATTCTGTAACTAAAGAGGATCTGGAAAAATTATTTTCCAGCCATGGAGAAGTTACAGAAGTCAATGTGATTGAAGGTAGAGGTTTTGGATTTGTGGAGATGTCCAGTACAGCTGAAGCCGAGAAAGCAAGAGACGAATTAAACGGTACGGATTATAAAGGCCGGACATTGAGAGTGGACGAAGCACGCCCGCCAAGGACCCGCAGACCTGGAGGAAGAGGATTCAAAAGAGATTTTCGCAATAGATATTAAGATAATAGAAAGGGAACGTAGATTTAACAGGATTGCGAGAGCCATTTTATATAAGCAGGAACAAAAGGAACTTAAGGATTCCCCCCCGAAGTTTTCTTCTGATTCCTTCGATCATAAGGATAGATATGGCGCCCTCCGGACAATACCTCTCTATTTAAAGTCAGATAATTGAATAGTCAAAGAGTTCTTTTGCATTCATTCATGGTTGCTCAGTCTAGCAATGTCATTAAAATCCGAAGACTTCCACCCGCAGGCGAAGCCACAGGTTCATGTTTTTGGCTGTAATAAATTCCAAAAAAGGATAATAAATGAAAAAGTATGAAAGAAAAGAAAGAAAAAGAAGGGAAAAGAAAAGAGAGCAAAGAAAGAGAGAGAGAAGAAGAAAAAGAAGTTAGAGAATATTTAGTTTTTTAATGGATTGATGGAAATGAGGGAAAGAGGAGGGTGACGTGTTATTGAAAAAGGCCTCTGGTATAAAATCATCGGAGATTACTGAAAAAAATCTTTATATGAACCGCCGGCAGTTCATTGCCACCTCGACCGCACTTATATCTTCAGGACTGCTGAGTCCTTCCTTACCCCAAGAATCCAAAGAGAAGCTTAGAGTGGCTAAGCGTGGAGAATACACGGTTCCAGAGAAAATCACGGCCTATGAGGAAGCCACATCGTATACCAATTTCTACGAATTTTCTACTGGCAAGCGGTCTGTAAAAAAGCTCAGCCAGACGTTGCGCACCCGTCCATGGACTTTATCGGTAGAAGGGGATGTGGAGAAACCGAAGAAATTCGATATCGAAGAGCTCATCTCCCTGTTCCCTCTCGAGGAACGTGTTTACCGCTGGCGTTGTGTTGAGGCCTGGTCCATGGTCATACCTTGGATTGGATTTCCGCTAGCAAAATTCATCGAGAAGTGCAATCCCACGTCAAATGCCAGGTATGTGGAATTTTCGACTCTCTATGATCCTGATCAAATGCCGGGGCAGAATACGAATGTTCTGAGCTGGCCCTATGTAGAAGGCCTCAGGATGGACGAGGCCATGCATCCATTGACTCTTGTTGCTATCGGGATGTATGGGGAGATGCTTCCCAATCAGAACGGAGCTCCACTAAGACTTGTACTGCCCTGGAAATATGGATTCAAGAGCTCTAAATCAATGGTAAAAGTCAGATTTGTGAAGGATATGCCACGGTCCTCCTGGATGAGGAAAAAACCAGAAGAATATGGTTTTTATGCCAACGTGAATCCGAATGTCAATCATCCCCGCTGGAGTCAAGCGAAGGAACGCCGCATTGGTGAAGAAGGAAGGAAAAAAACCCTAATGTTCAATGGGTACGGAGAACAGGTTGGCCATCTCTATTCAGGCATGGATTTAAAAAAATTCTATTAATTCCCATTTTCGAGTCTTTTTTTATTCTCTTTCTTTTCAATATAAATATTGGCAACGCAAGCTGACCTAATCTGATTTCGGAGGGAGAATAGTATAACCTGCAGCAAATTTGGAAATTAGAAGCAAACTGAAAAAATCGGATGTTCAGTAACTACTTAAAAGTTACCTACCGTAACTTAATCAAAAATAAATTATATTCGTTGATCAATATTCTCGGGCTGTCTCTCGGTATAGCTTGCTGCATATTGATCTTTGCCTATATCGGGTATGAATTCTCTTATGATCGTTACAACAAGAACGCAGATAATATTTACAGGCTCGTGTCTAAGCGAGCAGTCGAGGGCCGCACACAAGAATTTCCCTCCTCGACAGGGCCGATGGGACCGACATTGGTTGAGGAGTTCCCTGAGGTTGTCGACGCGGTCAGGTTCTCACCGACAGTCAAAAGAAGTTTCAAATATAAAGATAAGAGTTTTTTTCAAACAGGTGTTTTTTATGCCGATAAATCTGTTTTTAATGTATTTTCTTTCGAGTTAATCGAGGGCGATCCGGAAACGGCCCTTGAAGTTCCATACACGATGGTGTTAACAGAAGAAACTGCTCTAAGATACTTTGGAAATGAGAATCCGGTCGGCAAAATTATTAATTGGGATAACTCTGCTGATTATACAGTTGCCGGAGTGGTTAAGGCCCCTCCACCCAATTCGCATTTTACGTTCAATGTTCTGGCATCGTTTTCTACTTTTATTCGGTATGATCCTCGTATAGGAACCAGATGGACCGTCTGGGGTTTTCCGACCTATTTGCTGTTACGGGAAAATGCAGATCCTGAAGAACTCGAGCAAAAAATCGAGGGTTTTAACGAAAAACGTCTTGGGCCGGTGCTCAAAGAAGCTGGGGGAACCCTTCAGACATATCTTCAACCTTTAAAGAGTATACATCTGTATTCACGTCTGGGAAGAGAATTGGGAACGAACAATGATATCCGGTTGATAAGGGCATTCGGAGCGATTGCCATCATAATTTTGTGTATCGCATGCATCAACTTTATGAATCTCGCCACTGCCCGTTCTGCGCGCAGAGCCAAAGAGGTTGGCTTACGTAAGGTTCTCGGAGCAGAAAGGAAGAAGCTCGTTTTTCAATTTCTCGGTGAGTCTTATGTCTATGCCATCCTGTCTTTAATCATCGCCGTTTTTGTAGTTCAGCTTGTTCTTCCATATTTTAATGTCCTTGCAAGCCGGGAAATCTCCATTAATTACATCAAAATGCCATGGCTGAGTTTATGTTTGGCGGGAATCGTCTTGTTTGTCGGAATTTTTGCCGGAAGTTATCCGGCCTTCTTCCTCTCAGCTATCAGACCTGTTTTGACACTGAAAGGAGATGCGAAACAGAGCTCAAGGAAATCACCACTGCGATCACTACTTGTCGTCTCTCAATTTGCAATCTCAATTATTTTGATTATCTGTACGATTATCATTTTTAATCAACAGAAGTATATGAGAGACAAAGATCTCGGCTTCAACAAAGAGCATCTATTAGTTATTGCTCTTCAGAATAAAGATGTGAGAATAGGCCTCGAGTCTTTCAAAAGCGAGCTATTGAAGATCAAAGGAGTTGTAAGTGCCTGTGGGTCATCAATGGTTCCCGGAGAAATGTATCTGTTTAATACCGGAACTTACCCTGAGGGAGTCTCTGAAGAACAGATGTTTAGAATGGATAACTTTCATGTCGATCACGATTTCCTGAATACGTTTGAGGTTGAAGTTGTTAAAGGGCGCGGATTTTCAAAAGAAATGCCAACTGATGTCACTGACGTTGTGATGATAAATGAAACAGCCGCCAGAAAACTAGGTTGGGACAATCCGACAGGAAAAACGATTAAGGTTCTCCCCAGTCCCTTTAGCCAAAGTACTGAATATGCTCCTCGAACAGTCATAGGAGTTTTTAAAGATGTTCATCAAAGATCCTTGTACTCAGTCGTTGAACCCACGTTTCTTCGGTATGTCAGGAATGAAGGACCGATTGAAAACAGAGCAAGGCGGCTTACCATACGGTTGGACACAGATAATCTTTCCGGGATAATGACGAGGATTGAGCAAAAATGGAAGGAAGTAATAGAGGTAAGGAAAAAGATAGAAGGCAAAGAA
>CAZSPM010000247.1:0-4185 GCA_964608785.1 uncultured Eubacteriales bacterium | reverse complement strand
AGATACTGTCATTTAGTAAACCTTATAAACCCAATTTTTTCTTTAATATAAAATAGGGGAAAAAAATCAGGGCATAAGGTTTCATTGCTGTGCCCAGTCCCCAACAAATTCCGGCAAAGATGTCTTTTTGTGAAGGATTTGAATTTTTTCCATAAACCACGAA
This sequence comes from uncultured Eubacteriales bacterium, assembly GCA_964608785.1. Classification (GTDB taxonomy): domain Bacteria; phylum Acidobacteriota; class Aminicenantia; order Aminicenantales; family Aminicenantaceae. The sequence continues at coordinate 4,022 of CAZSPM010000247.1, read as the reverse complement.
CCAAATCATAAGCAGTAAGAGGACAGTCACAAGTGTATTGATCTGTCCTAGTTGAATCTCTCTGAAGAAAAATTTAGCAAGTATCAAAGGAGGAATGATAATCAAATAGATGGACTTTTTCTCTGTTGAAGGAAGAATCCTGTATGAGATATAAACAAGGCAAAAAGAGCAGAATACAACGAGAAAATACCAGACGGCTTTAGCTGCATCAAGAGGAAGATAAGATAATGGGAGATATAAGATTGCAGAAGCAGGGAGATATTTGAACATGAAGTGCTCATCTTCCACGCGGTACAGGGTTTCTCCCATACTCAGTCTTTTTCCCGCTTCATAATTCACTTCAAAATCAACCATATCCCCTTTAATTTTAAAAAGAAAAAGCAAAAGGAATAGGGTGAAAGCAAGCAAGATAAAAAGAAAAGTCCGTTTCCTTAAATGCATTGTGTCAGTAAATTAATAAGATAAGAGATTCTAATTTATATCCTTCTTCACTTCACTGTAGACTTCTTCAACCGAAATTGACTTTAAACATTTATTATCATTGCATGCCGATTTTCGGTGATTGAATGCAGAAACACAGGGGCTACAGGCGAAATTGGAATAGAATACATGACAATTCTTTCCCAGAGGCCCATAAAGCTGAGGAGTCTCAGGGCCAAAAAAAACAAAGGTTTTGATATCAGTCATAGTGGAGAAATGTGCAGGGCCGCTGTCATTGGTTATCAAAATGTCGGAGATACTGTAGAGCGCCATGAGTTCAGGGAAAGTCGTCTCCCCTGCAAAATTTATGCATCTCGAAAGATTTACAGCGCCGTATATAGTCTCAGCATCTTTTCTTTCTGCTTCTGTACCAGTGATAACGACATACACTCTATTATTAGCAAGAAGCATCCTTGCCAGCTCAATATAGTTTTCTCTGGGCCATCTTCTTATCGGGATTATATCGCTGGCATTGGGATTGAGGAGAATAATCTTGCTGGCATTGGTGATATCTTTATTTTTAGCTTCCAGTTTTGCCAGAATCTCCTTCTCAGCCTCATCGGATGATTTCGATTTTGGAATAACAATATCTTTCTCCTCGATTTCTTTCTTAGCAAATGGCACGTCCTCTTGAGGAGAGACAACAGCATAAATCAAATTGAGCAGATTATGCGCGATGTGTATATATGGGTTGTATTCCGCCTTATGTGTGAGAAGATTTCCTCTGTACAGCCCCTCATTATGGAATCTGAAGTACCCCACTCTGTTTTTTGCCCCGCAGATGTAGCTGAGAATAGAAGTAAATCTTGCGAAAAGTTCCATATCTATGGCTATACTTATTTTTTTCTTTCTCAATTCCCATAAGGCATTTATGGCTGTAAATAGGAAAGCAAAAAAATTGCTGCTGCTTATAGTAATCACATTTTTATGGGGAAGAACATCTAGGATATCTATGCCATACCGGCTTTCTTTAAAGGTCAGAAAATAAAGCTCTGCCTCAGGAAACAACTCTTTTGTCTTCACAAAGAGTGAATAGGCCAATACCATGCTTCCCATTTCAGACATCTCGATAAACAGAATTTTCCTTGGATTCTTTATGAGTTTAGGTTTGCTGAATAGCTTTCTCAATCCGTGGACAACGGATAGAACAAAGCAGATCGGCACTCCAAACCTGCGGTCAATCAGCCTCGCAAGGTTTACGTTCATTTCCTTCATTCAGTGTTCTTTAATCATGTACTTTTCTATCTTTTTGGCTCTATCGCTCAACCCGGCCAGATGTTTCGCCGGCAGCTAATTGTTCCACCTCCTGGACGCTGACAGCAGTGAAATCACCAGATATTGAATGTTTGAGACACGCAGCAGCCACTCCAAAAGATAGAGCCTCTTGATCAGTTTTGCCCTTCAGAATGCCATAAATTAGCCCGGCTGCAAAGGCATCACCAGTTCCCACTCTGTCTACGATCCAAACATGATATCTGGGGCTCTGGTAAAATTTTTCTCCATCGAAAAGACAGGCTGACCAGAAGTTTTCAGAGGCAGAAATACTTTCACGAAGGGTTATGGCAACTTTTTTAAATCCAAACTTCTTAACTAGTGCTTCGGACATTTCCCTGTATCCTTCAATGTTCAGTTTTCCTTTTTCTACTTCACTTCCTTTTGGCTTAATTCCAAACACACGAGTCGGGTCTTCCTCATTTCCGATGAGAATATCCACAAAAGGCATGAACTCTTCCATCACCGCCTTTGCTGTTTTCTCTTTCCAGAGTTTCTTACGGTAATTCAGATCGGCGCTGATCGTAATCCCTTTCTTTTTAGCAATTTGCAACCCGCTGTGCAAACTGGCAACGACAGAATCAGACAACGCTGGAGTGATTCCGGTCCAGTGAAACCACTGGGCATTTTCTAACACCTGTTCCCAATCCCATTCACCGGGCTCTATCTCAGAAAATGCGGAATGTGTACGGTCGTAGATAACCTTAGAAGGCCTTGGACCAGAACCATGTTCCAGATAATATATACCCATGCGCTTCCCTCTTCGCACGATGAACTGTGTATCCACCCCATATCTTTTCAGCGTTTGACAGGCATTATCTCCCAAATCATTATCAGGCAGCACAGTGACATAGAGAGCATGAATTCCAAATCCTGCCAAAGCAACAGCCGCATTGGCCTCAGCGCCGCCAAAATTCAGGTCAAAATTTCGCGTCTGCAGCAATCGAGTCCCGACAGGAGGAGATAATCGTATCAGCATTTCTCCGAAAGTGACCACTCTAGGTTCTGAAGTTTTATCAATAGATTTTTCTGAAGGGAGCGTTGATTTTCTAATAGTTTTTGGCTTGAGTGCTTTTTTCCAACGTTCAGCCTCGGCTTTCGTTTTTCCAGGATCATCGATGCACTTTGTCAAGGCAGAAGCACAAAATATTCCCCGAGGGTCTCTTCTCAGTCCTTCTTTAAGGGTATCAAGCTTAATCCCCCCTGTATATATAACTGTCAAATCCTCATAAGGACCTTTCCAAGATTGTGCCAGATCCATCTGGGATAGTTTTCCTGAAAAAGCAGGAAAAAGCTTATAAATCCACTGATAGGCATACTTCTGCCTTAGTTGTTCCAAAGAACACTCATAGCCATCTGCTTTCTGGACGAGTTGCTTGCCCACATCCGACAAGCCGCCCGGAATACACATGATATCCTTCTCTACACAAACATCCACAACTTCAGGTATGTAATCAGCCGATACAATACCGGCAGCACCGGCTTCGATAGCATCCATCGCTTGGTTTCGGGTCATCACGGTACCTGCAATCACAATAGCATCTGGGTATTTCCTAAGGATGGCCTTAATTCCCTCAATGGCAATTTCAGAACGAAGTGCTATTTCTAAGGTGATGCCAAAAGGTTGGAATAACTCAAAGGCGGTGACGCATTCGTCCCTGTCTTTAGGCGTCAGGAGAGCAACCAATCGGTTCTTTTTTAACTCTTCGAACGCCTTTTCTGATTTCTTCATATTCCAAGCTTCCTTTTCAGTTCATTTTATCTGTTCAATGTGCATCATTAGAAATTTTCGAGAAGCGTTGTTTTTCTACTCTACTCTTGTTCACAGCGTAGGGGTTTGATTCATCAACTCAACATATGTTCATGGCGTAGGGGTTTGATTCATCAAACCTACCTTATGAGAACTACAAGAGATGATTGTTTTTTTGTCTGAGTGAACTCAACCACTATGAATCTCTTACATAAAATAAATTTGTTTTAAGATTCAAGAACCAATCCCTACAAATGGCGGATGTTCATTCCGCCGCTAACTTCAACAACCAAGCCTGTGGAATACGCAAAGTCGCCTTTAGCAAGAGCAGCCGCTGCCCTGCCTACATCTTCTGGATGCCCCCACCTCATTTGAGGAACAAGTCCTTCTTCGATGAGTTTATCATACTTTTCCCGGACAGAAGCCGTCATATCTGTTTTGATTATGCCGGGTCGGACTTCATACACATTTATTCCATATTCGCTCAAGCGGTCTGCAAAAATTCTTGCCGTATGACTGA
>CAZSPM010000246.1:0-4202 GCA_964608785.1 uncultured Eubacteriales bacterium | reverse complement strand
CCCAATTGACAGATGCTATAAATAACTTGCGCTTGAGAACAACATGAGTAATAAAAATCACGCCGATCAAAAAATCTTCTGTATTGTCAATCCCCAAGCAGCGAATAGAAAATGGGCAAGAAGAAAGAGAATAAGAAATTATCTCCAGGAGAATCTGCCAGGACAGATAGTCAATATTCATGGAAGCAAACGAGACACAATTGAAAAAGCAAAGGAGATGAGTTCAGCTCACAAAAAAATTGTGGCTGTGGGAGGCGATGGAACTGTAGCTGATATTATACAGGGCATAATGGAAGCTCGAAGAGGGAAAAATACCGTCTTGGGAATTCTTCCTTTTGGAAGCGGTAATGCCTTCCGTAAGTCTCTTGGGATTCCCAAGAACGTAAAGAAAGCTATGAATTTGCTCTCAGAAGGAGCGATCCGTGAAATTGATCTGATCAGCTTAGAAGGAAAAACAGCGGGTTTCGCCAGCGTTGGGGCCACGGCCAAAGTCACCGAAGTAAAGCTTTTACACAATATTCAAGGATTATTCGGTCACATATGGGCAGCCAGAGTCCTCTTTACCCTGCCTAGAAAAGAGCGGGAAGTCGAACTTATTGATGGCTTTGACGATTCAGGAAAGCCCTTTGATAAAAAAATTATAAATACTAGATTCCTAGATTGTGTCGTCGGAAAAACAAATTATTTTGGTTATAGCTGGAAAATCGCGCCTAGAGCCAAAATCGATGATGGTTTCCTTGACATTACCCTCTTTGAGATAAGCGGGCTAAAATATTTAATCTGTTTCCCCTTCATCTATTTTGGCTTCTTTCAAAAAACGCAGAGGCACTACAAAGCAAAAAAAGTGACCATTCGAGGCCAGAATCTTCCTGTCCAATACAACGGGGATTTTCTGGGATCAAAGGATAAAATCGAATTCAGAGTTCTTCCTCGAGCCTTAAAGATTATCGCCAAAGATTAATAAAGGGGGACGTCCCCTATCTTGCCTCAGACACAATTCTTTTCACATCATCAAGCAGTGTGGGAACATTGTAGACAAATCCATCTTTAATCGTCCATTTGATCCCGCCTCTTGAAATGAGTTTTCCATCTTTTAAATCGAGAACGCCTGTTGGGTACAGAAATTTCAGGTTCTCCAAAGGATTTTCGTCAACAAGGATGAGATCCGCAAGGTAGCCTGCTCGGATTCGACCCAACTTTTCTTCCATCCCTAATATTTTGGCGTTGTTGCCTGTGGCATGCTGGATAACATCTATAGGATGAAATCCTGCTTCCTGATGGAGCTCTAATTCACGGATAAGACTGAAACCGTACAGCATATAGATATAGCCGGCATCTTCACCAATACCGACAACACCTCCTATGCGGGCAAATTTCCTGACAGCATCCATCCAGATCCCGTAGTTCTCACGCCAAAAAATTTCATCCGTTGTTGTCCAATTCCAATGATAGGAGCCGTGATAAGAAGGATTGGGCTTAAAATACTCCTCAATAGCTGGGTGGAGATAATCCTCAAACCAGGGCTGATTCATTGCACGCTGTAGATCACGGTTCGCTTCATAAATAACAAACGTCGGACACCAGGAAACCTCTTTCTCGACTAGAGTTCTTAGAACTTTATCAAGTTTCTTTGGATCGGCTTCGCGCCAGAGATGCCCTGCATACCGGAAGCGATCGTTCTCATTGCTGTAATTGTACCAATGTGGAAACTTTTGAGAACCATGAAGGGCTGCATCCGGAACTCCATACCAGTGTTCGATGGAGGTTACTCCAAAGGCAGCATCATCCCAGGCATCTGTTTCTTCAACTCCTACGTGATGAGCAACCCTGAGACCCAGTTTGTGGGCCTCGTCCAGAGCGGCCTTCATAACATCACGGTCCATACCAAAAATTTTCACACCTTCTCCACCCCGTTTTTTTATGTCCTGGATACTCCTTCTAACTTGCTCACCTGTCATTCCCCAAGCAGTCATATAGAGAAATATCCGCGGTGCAGTGATTAAACCTTTCTGACTCTTGCGGCGCTCCCCTATTGTCTTTTGATAGTTACTTCCCATATCACGGACTGAAGTTATGCCACAGGCCAGCCAGAGTTTGTAGAGATATTCGAAAGGAAGAGGCTTGCCTGAACGGCTATCATGAATATGGGCATGAATGTTGATCAGGCCGGGGAGAAGGTGCATTCCCGCTCCATCGAGAACATGCTCTTCCTTACTGTAAGCATCATTCCTTCTATTTGCGGAACGGATGGATTGAATCTTATTGCCTTCGACGATGATGTCAAAAGGGCCTCTCGGCGGCGTGCCTTTGCCATCAACAACGACGACATTCCTTATTACCAACCGGTCATAGCGTTGGCCATGCTCCACTCCTCTTGTTTCGCTTCTCAGCCCTTGATTCAGCAAAAGGCAAAGTAAAATAATTGAAATTGCTGCAAATAATTTTCTAATATCTCTCATAACTGACTCCTTTAAGACAAAACATCTCTTCCATTAATACTAAAAAAATTGGGTTGGGTCTATAGAAAAAATCGCAAAAAATGATATGATAGGATGCCAAATGAAGAAAAGGGTTAAAATTTTTCCTCTCCTCTTCATTCTTCTGAGCTGCTTATCTCCTCTTCGAGCAGAGCTTGATATCTTAGGTTACTATGAAAACCGCTTCTTTATCCTTAAAAGGGTTAACCTGAATCTGAGCGACATCTCTGAAAAATTTTCCCTTGGCGATTACAACCGTCTTCGTCTTCAATTCAATTCTTCTGTGTCCAAAAATATTTCCTTAAACTTAGCTATCGATTTCTTTACTTTTCACGGAATCATAAAGGGCCCTTTGGGTGTACACGAAAATAGCACCCAACAAAATTCGACTCAAACAACTCTGGACCGAGCCTACATTGACCTTTACTTTCCCAAGTTTGATGTGACTATCGGAAAGCAACGAGTGGCCATAGGAGTTTCCTACCTCTGGGCACCTTTGGACCTTTTTAACCGTGTCAATATCTTCGAGCCGAGAGAGGAGAAACCAGGAGTCAACGCTTTCAAAATATATATTCCTCTAGGGCAGGCCTCAAGCATTACCGGAGTCTTCTCCCCAGAGGTGAACTTCGAATCCTCCAAATCAGGGCTTCGTGCTCAGACTCATTATAAGGGCGTGGATATGGCTGTGAGTCTAATCCGCTATGGGATGAAAAACGAGACTGTCTATGGAATAGACTTCCGTGGAGAAAACATAATCGGCTGGTGGTTGGAGGGAGGATATTTTTCATCCCCTTTAGAGAATAATCTTAAGATTGTTATCGGCTTCGATTATACTTTTCCCTATAAAAGAGGAATCTTCTGGTTGAATGAATTCTTCTACGATGAAAGTGGCGAAAAAGATGAAGCTATGTATGACTACAAAAGACTTTTAGAAGGAGACCGTTTCACCTTAGGACAAAAATATTATATGTCGTCTTTAAGTTACAGCTTGACTGATTTTATCTCCGCCAATACAACTTATATCGGAAACTTGACAGATGGATCTTACATCCTAAGCCCTGGCCTCCTATATGAGGTCGCTCAAAACGTCTCTTTAAGGACAGGCATATTCTTTTCGATGGGTAAAAAAGGAGGAGAGTTTAACAAAGAAGGGGGAAATGATATATTATTTATCTGGCTCAAGATTCATTTTTAAAATGGGAGAAGGAAATGGCTATTGCAAAACTTGAAAACATCACAAAAATCTATCGCATCGGAAAAATAGATCACCCCGCTTTAAGAGGGGTTTCCTTCTCTGTAGAAGACGCAGAATTTCTCTCCATTGCCGGGCCGTCAGGCTCTGGAAAAACTACGATCCTCAATATCATCGGCTGTCTGGATAAACCTTCCCAGGGCGAGGTCTATTTGGATAATAACAATATCACAGAATTATCCACCTCCAAACTGGCTGATGTTCGCCGCCACAAAATCGGATTCGTCTTCCAGACATTCAATCTAATTCCTGTCTTAACAGCCGCAGAGAATGTGGAGTTTCCCTTGATCTTGGAAGGAGCGAAAGACCCAAAGGAAAGAAAGCACTGCATTGAGGAAATTTTGACCGAAGTCGGACTCGAAGAATTTATCCATCGCCGGCCCAATGAGATGAGCGGTGGCCAGCAACAAAGGGTGGCCATAGCCAGGGCCCTGGCCAAACATCCAAAACTTGTTCTGGCTGATGAACCGACG